>JAZQEN010000070.1:0-5750 GCA_045539015.1 Candidatus Cryptobacteroides sp. | reverse complement strand
TACGGATCCGGACGCATATAAGAATATGGTGATGGAGTCGCTCCAGAAGCAGCTCGGCATGAAGGAACTGCCTGTCCATATAGAGTGCTTCGATAACTCGAATATACAGGGAACAAACCCCGTTTCAGCGTGCGTGGTCTTTCGCAACGCAGTGCCTTCCAAGAAGGATTACAGGCATTTCAAGGTAAAGACCGTGGTCGGAGCCAACGACTACGCCACCATGAAGGAAGTGGTGAACAGAAGGTATTCACGCATGCTGGAGGAGAATCCAGACGACCTGCCGCAGCTGATCGTGATAGACGGCGGCAAGGGTCAGCTCGCATTTGCGTATGAGGCCCTGTCGGAGCTTGGGCTCATAGGAAAGGTGACTCTGATAGCCCTGGCCGAGCGTATGGAGGAGGTCTATATGGTAGGAGACCCATATCCTATGTTCATAGACCGAAATTCTCCGGCCCTGAAGGTGCTTCAGCAGATCCGTGACGAGGCTCACAGATTCGGTATCACATTCCATCGCAATCTCCGAAGCAAGGCTCAGATCGAGTCAGTCTTGAGATCTATCAAGGGCGTCGGCGACAAGACTGAGCAACGCCTGCTGCTGCGCTTCGGCAGCGTGGTGCGCATAAAGGCGGCCTCTCTTGATGAGATATCCGAACTTGTCGGCCCTGTCCTCGCTGAAAGAATATTGAACCACCTCTCCAACGATCAGTCAGAACGAAGCCATTGTCATTCTGAGCAAAGCGAAGAATCTTTACAACAAAAATGAAAACCAGAATCCTATCACTCTACGACTGGTTCCTCATCATAGGAGTCATCGCATCAAACATCATCTATTCCGTACTTTCCGGAAATGTGGACATTGTCGGCTCGGTTGCCGGCATAGCAGGAGTGCTCTGCGTCGTTCTCGTGGCGAAAGGAAGCATCTGGAACTATCTGTTCGGCATCATAAACGTGTCTATGTATGCCTACATATCATATAAGGCTGAACTATACGGCGATGCTGTCCTCAACGCATTCTATTATGTCCCTATGCAGTTCATAGGCTACTGGCAGTGGAGAAAGCGAGGTGCAGCTGTGACCGAGGCTCAGGCTGAAGGCAAGGGCGTGCAGGTGAAGGCCCGCCGCTTCAGTGCGGGCCAGCGCGTGCTGCTTGCCGTAGGCTGTGCATCAGCTGTGGTCGCCGGAGGATTCATATTGAAGCATTTCGGAGACCCTCAGCCATTCAAGGATTCGACCACTACTGTTCTGAGCATAGTTGCACAGGCCCTCATGGCCCTCGCCTTCATGGAGCAGTGGGTGCTTTGGATCATCACCAATGTGGTTAGCGTTGTGATGTGGATCATTTTCGTTACACGCGGTGAGGCTCATGCTGCCGTTATGGTGATTATGTGGAGTTTCTATCTCCTTAACTCAATCAACGGACTTCGTGTCTGGCTTCGTCTAAGTAGTGAGAGGAGCGCTTAGTGGCTCAAAATTTTTATTTTCGGAAAATTTTTATTTAATTTGCAAAGTTTTTAGCGCAAATACGTGTATTAAAATACTAATTATTAACTAAAAATTTAACTGTTATGGCAAACATTGCAGAAGACGTAAAGGCAATCATCGTCGAGAAATTGGGCGTTGATGCTGCTGAGGTAACTGAAACAGCAAGCTTCCAGAACGATCTCGGTGCTGATTCACTTGACATCGTTGAGCTTATCATGGATTTCGAGAAGAAGTTCGATATCGAGATTCCGGATGATGATGCTGGTGACAAGATCACAACAGTTGGCGACGCAATCAAGTACATTGAGGACAAGGTAAACGCAAAATAATTTTGTCTGAAATAGCAAAAAGGCTGGTCAATCGACCAGCCTTTAATTTTTATTTTTCTGCACTCTTCGGTGCCGAGAATGTCACCTTCAGTCTAGGAAGCGCATTTTCATCGCTGCTTTCAGGTCCGTTAAGCGTACATCTGTAGTAGCGGTCCTTGTCCAGTTCTACTGATGTTTTTGATGAAGAATTGCTGTTTGCGGCACTTGCATATGCAGCCATCATCATGTAGTTGTAGTAGTTGCTGTATCCGCCGTATCCACCATAACCACCATAGCCATATCCGCCGTATCCGTATCCATATCCGCCATAACCGTATCCGTATCCATATGGATCATACATCATATTATTATAATATGAGTTGTACATAAGGTTCTGGTAGTAATCATTATATGAGGAGCTGTTGCTTTCGCTTTCTGTTACCTCCTCATACATGATAAGGAACCAGATATCATATTTTGCGATATTCTTTTCATATTCAGCATCGTTCTTGTCTACCTTCAGGATCTGCTGCACATGGTGACTGATATCCGGAGAATACATGTTCAACGACCTGTTGATCTCTCCCTGGTTTTCTGTTGCTACGCTCGAATCCGTCAGTCCTGCATATGTTACATAATCTCCGTCGCTGCTGGTGAGTCTGACAGTAGGACTCAGTTTTACCGGGTACTTGTCCAGTGCCTCAAAGTTGCCCTCGACGTTATATGGAAGTATGATTGTGGCCTTGTTTACCACAACTTCTTCGATAGCTTCGGTGTCGATACCGGCAGCTGCAATCTGCTCCTCGAGGATTTCACGGATTTCCTTTGCCGATACGACCGGTTTTACTCCGCTTCCTCCTTCAACATAGATCTTATCCTTTGCAATTACCCCTCCTTT
The DNA here is from genome assembly GCA_045539015.1 of Candidatus Cryptobacteroides sp. Classification (GTDB taxonomy): domain Bacteria; phylum Bacteroidota; class Bacteroidia; order Bacteroidales; family UBA932; genus Cryptobacteroides. The sequence goes on along the minus strand of JAZQEN010000070.1, from coordinate 3,062 downwards.
GGACAGTTCCGCACCGTTCAGGATGCTGTTTGCTTCGTAGTAGTGGTTGCTGGTGTTGAATGCGAACTGTGAGACCTCTTCACTGTCTTCCAGGTTCTTCAGGAAATCTCCGGGGCCGAAATAGAATACGAATGATGTGTCTACGCCGGTTCTATCCCCGTAGTCGGCCCTGATCTTCAGCTCTGCATAGTTTCCTGTGATATATCCTACTGAAGAGTTGTACTCAAGGGCTACCTCGAACATGTTGATTCTTCCTCCCTGACCGATAGGGGAGTCTGTGGTGATATATATGCCGGGAACTTCGTTGAGATAATAGCTCAGACTGTCGTTCATCGGAGATTCAAGGTTCTGGAACCTGCGTATGCCTTCGATGACGCTTTCTGCATATTCCTTGCTGAAATCAAATGAGAGAGAGTCTCCGCCGTCATATACGGGAACCCCTTCGGTAATCCTTTCTCCGAGGTTCAGGAACTTCTCGGCATTTTCGGCGTTCATGAATGCTCCTGTATATAGGATCGTCGAATCGAGAGGAGTCTTCAATGGGGATACCAGTACGTTCTGGATGATTCTTTCCTGATTATCGTATACCATTGAAAGCGTATCACGCACTGCCGTGAAGTGGAATCCGGTCACTTCCGTGTTTGTGCCGAAATCGAGAGAATCTGCGAGCGGTACCAATGTGAATGATGTTCCTTTTATTGTCGTACCGATCACATCGTCATTGACAGCTCCGAATGTGAAACGTCTTGAACTGTAGCCGGACAGACTGTCGGCCATCTGCATACGGACCTTAGTCAGGGTTACCGCTTCCTGCGGGAATACATCCCACTTCTGATCTGTAGGAATCAGATTCTCCCCAAGATGTTCGTTTACACTTACACACGCTGCAGAGCCAAGCAGTATCGCACCGATAGCCGCAAGGCGGCCGGCTCTGCCAAATAAATTGAAATTCATTATAACTGATCGTAAAAACTGTTATATTCTCCAATATATGAGCCGTTGCTGATCGATTCGGCATTGTACTCCAGAACAGGCAGACCTGACTCTCTGCAGTATGCTTCAAGCGAGGCGTCTATGCCTTCGGATCCGAAGATGATGCCGTCTGAATAGCTGGCGGCGAGTTTCGCAAGATTTATGCCGTTGGCTTCCTTAAGGATCTCCACATCCTTTTCCGTTACCCCGCCGAACAACATCTTTGAAGCAGTGTCCTCTGGGAAGATTTCCATAGGAGTGTCGTCATATAGCGAAAGAACGATCTTGCTGTTGGAGAAGATAGGGTCGTCGATATATGCTTTCTTCAGATAGAGAGGAAGAACGTGGGATATCCATCCCTGACAGTGGATCACGTCCGGTGCCCAACGCAGTTTCTTTACGGTCTCGAGCACGCCACGTGCGAAGAAGATTGCTCTTTCGGCATTATCCTGGAAGAAATTTCCGTCGGCGTCCCTGTAGACGCTCTTACGGTGGAAATAATCTTCATTGTCAATGAAGTAAACCTGCATTCTTGCAGAAGAGATTGATGCGACCTTGATTACAAGTGGCCTGTCGACATCGTTGATGACGATATTCATTCCGGAAAGGCGGATGACCTCATGCAGCTGGTTCTTTCTTTCGTTGATGCAACCATACCTTGGCATGAAGGATCTTATCTCCTTTTTCATTTCCTGAATACCCTGAGGAAGGTATCTTCCGATATTCGCAATCCCTGATTCGGGAAGGTAAGGGAAAATCTCCGAGTTGACAAACAGGATTCTTTTGGCCGAATTATCCATACTGTTTATTTTTAATGACAAAATCTTTACAAAGATAAGTATTTTTTTTGATATTTCACTATCTTTGGCGCCAATTGGGATTGTTGTATGGCTAAACGGGATACTAAGATAATGAGAAGGCGACTGGCCAATGCGTACCTGTCTTCCGTCATCAGCATCAGCCTTGTGCTTCTGCTGGTCGGAGTGGCTGGCATGCTGCTTCTTAATGCGCGCGCTGTGTCGGATTACTTCAAGGAAAACATGCAGATTTCCGTCATTCTTCTGCCCCATGTACAGGAGGACGAGGCGGTTCTTCTGCAGGAGGAACTGGAGAGGGAGGTCTATGTCAAATCGACTGAGTTCGTGTCTCGTGAGCAGGGAGAAAAGGAAATGGCGGAATCTCTCGGAGAGGATTTTCTGGATATGTTTGAATCATCTCCGATACCTATTTCAATCGATCTGACGCTGAATGCGGATTACGTGTCTTCCGATAGTCTGGACGTTGTGCGAGGCAGGATTGCCTCGTCTCCTCTGGTGGAGGAAGTCAGTTATCAGAAGTCCCTGGTAGATGCTTTGAACGCGAATTTCAGTAAGATCTCCGTTGTCCTGGCGGTGTTTATCGCGCTGCTGCTGTTCGTGTCGTATGTGCTTATCAACAATACCGTGAGACTCAGTGTCTTTGCCAGAAGGTTTACCATCCATACGATGAAGCTGGTAGGTGCGACAAGGTCATTTATCCGTGCACCTTTCCTTGGTAAGGCTGCTCTGCAGGGTGTGTTCTCTGCTGTCATCGCCAATTGTGTGCTGGTAGGTCTTCTGTTCCTTTTGAAAAAGGAGTTTGCAGAACTGTTTGACATCTTCAGCCTTGATGTCCTGGTGCTTGTGATGTGTATTGTGCTGGTATCCGGACTGCTGATATGTGTCGTCAGCACTTATTTTGTTGTAAACAAGTTGGTCGCCCTCCGGAAGGACGAGTTATATTATTGATTATGAAGCAGGAAAATTCAAAAATGGCGATGAGTCCCAAGGGGCTTGTACTTCTCCTTATAGGATTGGTGGTTATGGTTTCAGGATATCTTCTGATGATGGGAGGCGGAAGTGACGATCCGCGGGTCTTTAACGAAGATATTTTTGATTTTCAGAGACTTGTGGCGGCGCCGTTGGTAATAGTGTGCGGAATAGTGATTGAGGTGGTGGCTATAATGAAGGTCTTTAAAGGCAAGAAGTCATGAGTTGGTTTGAGGCATTGATTCTGGGACTTGTTCAAGGACTGACAGAGTTCCTGCCGGTCAGCAGCAGCGGACATCTTGA
>JAZQEN010000069.1:0-12823 GCA_045539015.1 Candidatus Cryptobacteroides sp. | reverse complement strand
GATGACCGGGATCGCAGGGTCACCCTCCATGGTGAATGTCTCACGGCCGAAAAGCTCCCATTTCGGCATCCAGCCCCATTCCTTATATATGTCTATCATAGAGCGTACCATGTCCAGCTGCCTTTCAGGATAGACAAGTGTCATAAGCTGATGCAGGTTTCTATATGTATCCCACAATGAAAATACACTGTAGCGGTTCTGTCCGGCCGGCACGCGTCCCACTCCGTCTGACTCCATCAGAGGATATTCACCATTGACGTCGTTAAGAATGCTCGGGTGAATCAATGTATGATACAGTGCCGTATAGAACACCTCAAGATCCCTCTCAGATCCTCCGGAAACCTTGATGCGCGACAGGTCAGACTCCCATGCCGCCTCCGCTGCAGCCCTCACAGTTTCAAAATTTGAAACTCCGGGTGCCAGCTTGGCCTGCTCGGCATCAAGATTCTCCCATGCATTCTCGCAACTCACAAAGGACACACCCATCTGCAGCTCCACCTGCTCGCCCTCAGCAGTATCGAACGAGAACCAGTAACCTACATCATTGCCCGCAATCTCGCGGCCATACTTCTTGTATATCTTGTATGTGCCGTCATCCGGAGTCCATGCTCCTTCCACGCCAGCCAGAAGCGGCTGGAATTTCCAGAAACCGCACTCGGACGGTACCTTGTTGATACGGATTGCAAAGTATACAGGAAATACTGCCTGTGAATTGTAGCAGAACGTTCCTGCCATCCTCATTCCCTCGATTTCAGTATCGCTGACCTTGCGGATCCATGCTCCTGTTTCATTGGTCAGTCCTTCTCCGAAATTGACCAAAATATTGCCTTGCCCCTCATGGAAAGTGTAGCGCTCGATAGAGGTTCGTGTCGTCGCGCTGACCTCGGCCTTAATTCCGTATGAAAGCAGTTCACATCCGTAGTAACCAGGTTCTGCCTTCTCGTCTGTATATTCAGATCCATAGACATGATAATCCACCATCAGCGGCCCGCTTGTCGGCATTGTCAGCGCCAGTCCTACCTCAGGACAGCCCACCCCGCTGAGGTTGACGTGCGAGAATCCCGTGAAGAACTTGTTGTCGGAAGAATAAGGAGTGCTCCACCACCTGCTGTCCTTGTCATATCTGTTCAGTTCCGACCCCATCACGTTGAACGGAGACACGGACATCATTCCGTTAGGGCATAAGGCTCCCGGATTGGTCGTTCCGTAGTTTGATGATCCGATGAATGGATTGACATGGTCGGTCAGTTTCTCCTGCTGGGCATGAGCTGATAAACTGACTGCGCAAAGTGCCAAAAGTATCAGTCTGGTGATTTTCATGATTATCTTCTGATGAGTTGATCAAGTGTCTGCAGGCGGGTATTGATGTGGTTACGTACGGTGCCGAGTTCGGCCTCGTATGAGCCTAGGGCCTGGAAATTCATATGTACCCATTGACCAAGGATCTTCCACCTCTTGAAGTTCAGTTCCTGTGATTCGTCAAGAAGGATGGCGGTCTCTTCCATATATGAACCGATATCCTTGAGATTGCCGTCATTGAGGGCTGCTTCCCAAAGTTCGACAAGTCTTGCCTTGGCCTGAGGGTCCTGCTTCACGATTCTCAAGACGATATCCTTCAGCTGTCCTCCTGCGAATGATCCGTTGACCGCGCAGAGGTAGTCTGCTGTGGTTATCGGATGTGTGCGGTAGTCGTTGTCGAACGATAGGTCATTGTCCCATGTCGGGCCTGTATACAGTTTTCCGTCTGCTGCATCCTTATACATGTATACGCTCCAGAAAGCGTCAGTGTTGGCGCAGAACTCTCCGATGATGAAATTGCGGAGGAAGCTGTCCAGGTCGAGATATTTGCGGTAGCCGCTGTTCGCATCTGTGTAGTTCGAGGCCAGGGCCGCTGCTTCAAACTTGTTGAAATAGTCCTCTATGAACCTCTTCTGCTCGTCTGTTATGTCGTCCTCGTCGGGATGCTTGATTGTCACAGGAATGCCTGTCTTTGATGCGAACATCACCTCCTCGTCCCATGCATACGCATCAATCTCGATCAGGTATCCGTCCTTGGCCGGAACCCTGTCGCTTGCTGCTTCGACCTGGTCGCAGAGCTGGTAGCATCCTCTGTACTCGCCGTTGATTATCAGGTCTACAGGGTGACAGAACGGAGTGTATGGCTGACCGACTCTTCTGCTGACCTCGAAGGCGAGGATGTTGCGCATGAGGGTCTTGTCTCCATGGTTGCTGATCAGCGTCCACTTCTTGGCTGCTGCAGGAGCTCCGAGCGGGCTCTGCTTTTCGTCGAACTTAAGCCTGTACGGCTTCTTCTCGAAGTTCCAGCTGGCGTTTCCGCGGCCGCGGATCTCGGTGCCGCTTGTGGCAAGAAGCTCTGTTCCGTTCTCTGAAATGATATATACATTGCTGATGAGATTCTTTTCCTTCTCTATCACCTCCTCTCCGTTCGCGATGTTCACCACGACGGTCGGAAGGTTTGTGAACTGGTACAGTTTCGAGTCGTCTCCCTCTGACTTATATCCGTGGAATTCAAGCTCTGCAAGGTTGCATCGCACGTCGTGCGGGCTGACATAGCGGACATATCTGAATCCGCGCGAGCAGTCCACGTTTCCATAATGCATGACTCCTTCCGTCGCTGCATTCTTTATCATGAATATAGGAAGCGCGTCGCTGAAATCCGCCTTGTTGGCTCCTTCGATAACAGCCAGTTCCACACGTGCCCCCTGTGTCTTGCGAGGTGACCAGCCCACCTTTGTGATGACATGCTTTTCTCCGAGATCAAGTCCTACCCAGGTGCGTGAACGGTCATAGGAAGCAAAGAAAGTGTCATAGTTGCCGTCGAAGACATTCTCCTTGGTGTTTACTGTAGTCGACTGTGAATTGCCGTTGTCATAGTCCACGGAAAATCTCGAACCTATGACAGTGCCGGTAAGCTTCAATGGAGTCTTGTTGACTTCCTCTTTGGTCCTGGCTGTGGCATAGTCAGTTGTCCACACTCTTCCGCAGTCCGGACCTTCAGTCCATCCCCATATGTAGTAGTCGGTGTCCGGCTCCAGAGCGGTCATCGTTATCTGACAGCCTTCCTGCGAAGGTATCCCTTCGGCCGCCTTCTCCTTGCCCTTCTCCCTGTCAGCAGTCTCGCAGTATACGATGCCCCAGCTGTCAAGCTCATTGCCTGAAGACAGTACCGACAGCGTCAGGTCGATGGTCTTGATGTCAGTCTTGGTGACTTCCACTGTGACCTTTGGTTTCGGTAAGGTAGGTTTCTGTTCTTTCTCATTGCAGCCGGCAGCAAGCATGCTTATAGCCAGAAGGAAGAATGCAAATCTTTTCATGAGTAATGAATTTAGTTTATCTCATCGATGTCAATCAGTGCCTTGATCGGGTGGCGTTCGCTGTTCTTTGCGCCGAGCTTGATAAGCTTGTTGGATGTGTTTATTATGCTCTGACCTTGTGGCACCAGCTTCTTCTTGCCCTCGTTATATTCGTCAGATGCCTTCTTGAGAGCATTTCCGATGGCATCGTACCTCTCCATGAATAATCCCACGCGATCAATCATCTCATTCGCGAGTTCGTATACCTTTTCGTGATTATGGGCCTGAGATACCTGTGTCCATGTGAGACTGACGATCTTCAGCGCTCCGAAGAGGCTCTGCTCGTCAGCTATATATACGTTTGCATCAGCAGCTTTCCTCCATAGGTCTGGTTCTGCATTGAGGGCTGTCCAGAGCGCTCCCATGTTAGGAACGAACATTATCACATACCCGGCAGTTACTTTCGGCGCCTGCACGTAAGATGCATAATCCTTGGCCGCCAGCTCCTTGACATGCTTTCTTATGCTGTCTATGTGTGCTTTCAGATATTTCTGCCTGTCTGTATCGTTCTCTGCGTTGACATAGTCCACATACGCTGCCAGTGATACCTTTGAGTCAATGATGACCTCACGCCTCTCATCCAGATGCAGGATCACATCCGGCCGCATGATGCTGCCGTCTTCGTTGCGTACGGTCTTCCCGTCGTTATCCTTTATGACAGCCTGCGTGTCGAAATGGATCCCCTTTGTCAATCCTTGTGTCGAAAGCAGTTCTTCGAGGATCGTCTCGCCCCAGTCACCCTGTATCTTGTTGCCATGCTTGAAGGCGGCGGCCAGCTCATCTGCACTTTTCCTGGCGGCATCGCTATGCTCCATCAGGCTCTTGATGCGCTCGCGCATCTCGCCGTTGCGCTCCGCCTGCTCCTTGTTGCCTTCCTCCATCGCCTTCTTCAACTCTGCGATATTCTCCTTCAGTGGGTTGACGATCTGTCCGAGACTTACATTGCTGTTCTCGGCAAACTCCTTCTGTCTGGCCTTGAGCATTTCGCTGGTGTCTGCCTTCACCTGGGCGCTCACTTTAGCCATGGTCTCGTCAAAACGTACCTGCAGCGCAGTCATCGCCTCCTTATGCGCAGCCTCGCGGGCCGCTATGTCCTCCGCGTTCCTCTGCTTCAGCTCTTCCCTTGCCTTTTCCAGAGCCGCTGCCGCCTCGGTCTTTGCGGCGTTCACCAGCTCAATCGTATCGGCCTTTGCCGTCTCCAGCTGGCTCTTCAGCTCCTCTGCACGCTTCTGTGCATGTTCCAGATCTGCCTCTAACCTGGCCTGCTCCACTTTCAGCGCTGTTTCGGCCTGCATCCTTGCAGACTCCTCTGCCTGGGTGATCCGGCTCCTCATGACATTCCTCACGACGATCACAGCTACAAGCGCAGTGATCACAACTCCTCCGATAAACGATAACAGTATCTCCATAATTCCTTAAATATAAAATAAAGGCCCAGCGGGCAATATCTGCAAAATTAAACCGACCTTGTGCCTAATTGCAGTACAAGGCCGGTCATTTCTTTCATTCAGTATCAGTTTGCGACTTCGCAAAGGAATTTGATGCGTACAAGACGCACCTCCATCTCGTCGTAATCGCTTCCCAGTTCCTCCATTGCCTCCGTAAGTGAGTCAGACTGTGCCTCATCATGGAAGTAGTCATAGATGTCTTCTATCACGTCCTCGTCCAGGGTCTGTTCAAGATAGTAATCGATCTGCAGCTTGGTTCCCGAGTATACGATAGCCTCGATTTCGTCGAGAAGTTCTTCCATTTCCATCCCTTTGGCATCGGCGATGTCCTCGAAAGGAAGCTTTCTGTCGATGCTCTGGATGATATATACCTTGTTGACCGATTTGTTTACAATCGATTTCATCACGAAATCATCCGGACGGTCAATCTCATTCTCTTCTACATATTTTGCGATGAGTTCAAGGAATTCCTTGCCGAACTTCTTTGCCTTTCCTTCGCCGACTCCCTGGCAGTTCTTCAGCTCGTCTACAGTTATAGGGTACATTATGGACATATCCTCAAGAGAAGGATCTCCAAAGATAACCCAAGGCTGCAGACCGCGTTTGCGTGCCACATCCCTGCGCAGGTCCTTAAGCATTGCAAGGAGTGTTTCGTCGCCACCGCCGCCTCCGCGGGCAGGTCCGCCGATGGTGTCGTCATCGTCGTCTTCTCCCTCGGCGAACTCCCTGTCTTCGGTAAGCATCAGCTGGTATGGCTTTTCATAGAATTCGCGTCCGAGAGGAGTGGTTGATATGAGTCCGTATGATTCGATGTCCTTATATAGGAAATGAAGTACAAGTCCCTGATGTATGACGGCATTCCAGAATCTTACGGAATGGTCCTTTCCGGCTCCGAAGAGATCCAGCCTGTCATGGTGGTATGACTTTATTATGGAGTTGGTCTCTCCTGCCAGGATATTGGCCAGATGCTCCATCTTGAAACGCTCAGGAAGTGAGTCTATCAGTTCTATGACCATAGACATCTCTTCTCTTCCGTCAAACTGTTTCTTAGGGTGCAGGCAGTTGTCGCAGGCTCCGCAGTTGTCCTCTCCGTATGTCTCGCCGAAGTAATTGAGCAGCAGCTTTCTACGGCACGAATTTGACTCGGCGTAAGCAACGGTTTCCATCAGGAGCTGCTTTCCTATTTCCTGCTCTGCGATAGGCTTGCCCTGCATGAATTTCTCCAGTTTCTGGATATCCTTGTAGCTGTAGAAGACGATGCATTGGCCCTCTTTTCCGTCTCTTCCTGCACGCCCGGTTTCCTGATAGTATCCTTCCAGACTCTTTGGGATGTCATAATGGATAACAAAACGTACATCCGGCTTGTCGATTCCCATTCCGAATGCGATGGTTGCCACGATCACGTCGACTTCTTCCATCAGGAACCTGTCCTGATTGTCTGCGCGTGTCTTTGCATCCAGGCCTGCATGATATGGAGCAGCCTTTATTCCGTTGATGTTCAGCAGTTCCGCAAGCTCCTCCACTTTCTTTCGGCTGAGGCAGTAGATGATTCCGGACTTACCCGGGTTCTGCTTGATGTACTTTATTATATCCCTCTTCGGATCAGATTTGTCCCTGATTTCGTAATATAGATTAGGACGGTTGAAGGATGATTTGAATACCGTTGCATCCGGGATTCCCAGATTCTTCAGGATATCGCTCTGAACCTTTGGAGTAGCTGTCGCCGTCAAGGCGATTATCGGTGCCGGGCAGATTTCTTCGATTATGTTTCTGATCCTGCGGTACTCCGGCCTGAAGTCATGTCCCCACTCCGATATGCAATGAGCCTCATCAACAGCGTAGAATGAAATCTTGATTTCTTTCAGCATTGCCACGTTTTCAGGCTTGGTCAGGGACTCTGGAGCCACATAAAGGAGTTTTGTGACGCCGGAGAGAAGGTCGCTGCGGACTTCTGCAATCTGGGCCTTGCTCAGAGATGAATTCAGGAAATGGGCTATGCCGTCATCTCCTGCCACGAAACCTCTGATGGCATCAACCTGATTCTTCATCAGTGCTATGAGAGGTGAAATGACTATGGCGGTACCCTCCATCACCAATGCCGGAAGCTGGTAGCAGAGGGATTTTCCGCCTCCGGTAGGCATCAGCACGAATGCATTCTTTTTATCTGTCAGATGTCTGATAACACGTTCCTGATCGGCCTTGAATGAGTCAAAACCGAAGAACTCTTTCAGTTTGGAATGAAGTACCGAAGAATCAATAGTCATAATCCGAGCGTTTTTGGACATACTAAGTTAAGCTAATTTTTCTGACAAATCCAAAAAAACATTATATTTGCACGGTTTTATTTGAAAAATTTAACATTAAAATTTATACGTCATGAAAATTTTCAAATTTTTATCAGTAGCTGCACTTGCAGCGCTGACAGTCGTTTCCTGCAAGGACAAGTCGTCTGAGTATGAGAAACTGGTCGAGTCGGCAAAGGATTCATTGGAAAGAGCAAAGGTAGAGCTTCCGTCTGAGGAAAAGATGGATGATGTGAGCTATCTTCTTGGTGTGAATTATGGTATGATGGTGGCTCAGAACAAGTTCTTTGATGCTGCCGAAGATATGAACGAGGATAAGTTCATGAAGGGATTCGAGGATGTGATGGCAGCTGGTCAGCCAGGTAACCCTTATGAGATAGACTCTGTATGGGCTAAGAAATTTGACATCAGCCCTTATGAGATGAACAAGCTCTTCAACGAGTATCTCTCAGCAAAAAATACTTATTTGGCTGAACTCAACAAGATCGTAGGCGAGAAGTTCCTTGCCGCAAACGCAAAGAAGGAAGGTGTGGTGACAACTCCTAGCGGCCTTCAGTATGTGCTCCATCAGGAGGGCGAGGGCGAAATGGTTGCAAGCGAAGACAGAGTTGTAGTCAACTATAAGGGAACCCTTCTTGACGGTACAGAGTTCGATGCCAACGAATCAACAGAGTTTGCTGTAAACCGTGTGATCTCAGGATGGACAGAGGGTCTTACCTATATGAACAAGGGTGCCAAGGCTACTCTCTATATCCCTGGTGACCTCGCTTATGGTGCCAATGCGCCAAGAGGAAGCGTGATCGAGCCTAACTCTACACTTGTATTCGAGGTTGAGGTTCTTGAGGTCATCAAGCCAGCCAAGCCTGAAGTTGAGGCTGAGGTAGAGGAGTAATCATGGCTTTGGAACTCGAGGGCAGAATCGCCCGTAAGCTTAATGTCCAGACCGGAACCTCCGCAAGAGGTGCATGGGCGAAACAGGAGTTTATCTTCGAATATCAGGAGGGAAACTTTCCTACGCAGCTGTGCATGAATGTATGGGGAGAGGATAAGGTCAGGGAACTTGAGAAATATCAGGTAGGTGACAAGGTGAAGATATCCTTCAATCTCAGCAGCCGTGAATATAACGGACGCTGGTACACAGATGTGAGGGCGTGGAGGATCGAGCCGGCATCGGCTGTCCAGCCTGCCGCTCCGGTCCAGCAGCCGGGATATGATTATGTTCAGTCTGCGGGCAGCTATTCAGCTCCGCTTGATGCATCTATGCCGGAAGAGGATCTGCCTTTTTAAGACATACGGATTTCATCTGAGGGTCTCATTTCATGAGGCCCTTTTTTATTTCTTTGTGGCACTTTATTCGCTAAATTCCAAACAGTTTCTTATTTTTGCACATTAATCTTTAAAGTAGATCGCTTATGTTGACTTTTGGCTATGAAAATCGGTTCTCCGGCCCTCTGAAGGCCGTTTTGGCTATTGCTTTCGGAATATTCCTTATTGCTACAAAGGCCAATGCAATGACACTTGTCGTGCAGATAATAGCTGTAAGTATTCTGGTTTTTGGAATCTTCTCGTTCTTTGTAGGCCTGAAACACTCCAAGGAGAATTCGCTGCAGATGCTTATTGTGAATGCCATTGTCAACGTTGTGATGGCACTTCTGATTTTCCTTTTCGCTGATGCCATCTCTGCTGTAGTAAGATACCTCCTTGGTACTATCCTTTTCCTGTTCGGTCTATATCAGGTAGTGGCATTGTTCAGTGCGAGGAAGCTTCTCTCGGGAGGATTTCTTCCTTTCGTGTTTCCGATAGTGGTCATGCTGGCCGGTGCGATGTTCTTCTCTAAGGAACTGATCGGTCAGGATATATTCGGCCTTATAGCAGGAATTGCTTTCATAATGTATGGTGTCTCTGAGATCATTGCGACTGTAAAGATGGCTCAGGTGATATCGGAGGTGGAAAAGGCGGCTGCCAAGCCGGATCCTGAGAATCAGGAGGCGCAGCTGATCGAATCTGAATCTGTCAAGGACGTTGAATATAAGGAAGTTGAACAGTAAGAAAGATGATTCCTCAGGAGACGGTAAACAGAATACTTGATCTTGCTCAGATTGAAGATGTTGTAGGTGACTTCGTGACCTTGAAAAGGGCCGGGGCCACCTATAAGGCCTGTTGTCCGTTCCATAATGAGAAGACACCTTCTTTTGTGGTATCTCCTTCCAAGGGAATCTATAAATGCTTCGGCTGCGGAAAGTCGGGAACTGCCGTAGGCTTTGTGATGGAGCATGAAAGCATGACCTATGTCGAGGCATTGAAATATCTGGCGAAGAAGTATAATGTCGAGGTTGTCGAGAAGGAAGAGACTGCTGAGGAAATTGCGAGGAAGCAGAGGAACGAAAGTCTGCTCCTTGTATCTGAATATGCGGGAAAATTCTTTCAGGAAAGTCTCCGTACCCAGGAAGGTCAGACGATCGGATATCAGTATTTCAGAAGCAGGGGACTGACGGACGAAACCATAAGGAAGTATTGTCTGGGATGGGCTCCTGTAAATCGCAATACATTCACGGCAGTCGCACGTGAGGCAGGATATAAGGAAGAGTATCTGCTTGATACCGGTCTTTGCAAGCAGTTTGATGACGGAAGAGTGGTGGACACGTTCCACGATCGTGTGATGTTTCCGATACATTCTGTCAGCGGAAGAATCATTGCTTTCGGTGGCCGTACGCTTAAGTCAGATAAGACCATACCGAAATATGTGAATTCCAAGGAAACGGAGATATATGTGAAGAGCAAGTCTCTGTATGGAATCTATTTCGCAAAGAATGAGATATCACGTCAGGATAAATGTATCCTTGTCGAGGGTTATCTGGATGTGCTTTCGATGCATCAGCTGGGAATAACCAATGTGGTGGCATCGAGCGGAACATCCCTTACGGTCGAGCAGATCCGTCTCATCAAGAGGTTTACCAATAATGTGACCATCATATACGATGGCGACGGAGCTGGAATAAAGGCGGCCTTGAGGGGAATCGACCTTGTGCTGAAGGAGGGAATGAATGTCAAGGTAGTGCTGCTCCCTGACGGACAGGATCCTGACGACTTTGCCAGAAAGCATACATTGCAGGAGGTTCAGGATCATATTGCCCGTAGTGAGCAGGACTTCATCAATTTCAAGACAGATCTTTTGTTGGATGAGGCCGGAAATGATCCTTTGAAGCGTGCGACGCTGATAAATGATATAGCTGATACGATAGCGCTTATGCCGGATCCTGTGGTCAGGGCGGTGTATGTGCGTGCGAGTGCTGACCGCTTTGAGATCGAAGAAAGGATCCTTGCTGAGCGCATCGCAAAGATGCGCGGAGAAATGCTGGCGGCAGAGCAGAAGCAGCGTGAGCGTGAACGTGAACGCGAGCGCCCGGATGACAGCTATGCTCCCGAGCCATATCCGTATCCGGAAGACGTGCCATATGTCGAGCCTCATCCTGTCGGGTCGGGACCGATAGTGGTGAACGAGCCTTCTTTGGAGCCTTGTGAGAAGGAACTGCTGGGCTTTATTCTGGAAAACGGACTGACCTCGCTGGAATTTGACAGAGATTCGAAATATTATGTTGAGGGTGAGCCGATTACGGTAGCAGAGTTTATAGATGGAACTCTTGCTGAGGATGGGATGGACTTTCTCAACCAGTCTTATGCAAAGGTCTACAATGCATACTTTGAACTATATGATGAGGGCCTGGAGCAGTCCCAGATACAGTCCCGTCTGCTGAACAGCATGGATGAGGAGATCGCTGCTGTTGCCAAGGACCTGCTGATCGAGAAATACCAGCTGACGGTCAAGAACTACATGCAGTCCCTGACTTCGGAGGCAACCAGACTGGTGACATTCGTTCCCAAGTCACTGATGGCATATCAATGCCGCCGTCTGGATATGCTTCTGAAGGAAAAGACACGTGAACTTGAGACAGCTTCGGTCGAAGATCAGCTGACCCTTCTGTCTGAAATAACGTCCCTGAACAAGATGCGCACAATGTTGCACAACGAACTCGGCAGGGTATGACGCGCTAGGTTTATATTGCCATTTCTTTCGCCGGCACCCAAGCGCCTTTGCCGATTCCGGCTCAGTCTCTCTGCTGTCATTTCGACCGAGCCTCTCTGCTGTCATTTCGACCGAGCGAAGCGAGTGGAGAAATCTGAAATAGCTTCACGTCACCCACTTTGGTAAAATGTAGCGATAGACGTTCCGGATTTTCTGAGAAGCACTGTAGTAATCCATATGTCCGTATGTGTGGGGCTTATAGTTAAACACAGACCGTTTTGTAATAGATTGATTTTTAATGACTTATAATTTTTGTTGTGTTTAACCCCTTCTTTAGGATATAGGTTAAACACATTTCATTTTATATATAATTGATAATTAGGTATTTATGATTTGTTGTGTGGGAGACCTCCGCATGGTCGTCGCATGTGTTACTTCATCTTTCATCTTGGATGTCTGTCAGTGTGCGTGAAGAGTAAGTTGAGAAGGCATTTGCGCGCTGTGTCCGGTTACTGATGATATTTTTGTTTCATATCTCGACGGAATGAGATGTTTGTGCTGCAAAATTTAGTATCTTTGTATGATCGCTGATTGTCTGCGATTGCGAATCGGACGTGATGGATTTGTATGGATTAAAACAGTATTGTATGAATAGAGTCTTAGTTTTTATTGTCGTATGCGCGGGTATGCTGTTTTGTAGTACTGCTTCTAAGGCGCAATCAGTTGAAAACCAACTGAATGGTGAAGCTGATCAGACCCTTGGCAGGGTAGATTCCGTATCTTACCTTTTAGGAGTTAATTTTGGCATGATGCTTAACACCAACAATTTCTTTGAAAGTCTGGATGAGATGAATGTCGACATCCTCCTTAAGGGTATGGCTGATGCAATGAAGGTGGGACAACCTGCTGTCACGGATCCGTATTCATCTGATAGGGACGATGTATGGGCTCAGAAATTTCTGGTGAGCCCATATGATATGAATCAGATACTTAATGAATATCTTTCCGACCGTGCAGAGTACAAGGCTGAGGTGAACCGGGTTATGGGAGAAGAGTTCCTTGCAGCAAATGCCATGCGTCCGGAGGTGCAGGTGACGGAAAGCGGTCTTCAGTATGTGATTCACAAGGTGGGCGAAGGTGAAAATGTTAATAGTGATGACAGGGTTGTCGTCAGTTATAGGGGTACCCTTATTGACGGTACCGAGTTTGATTCAAACGATTCCATTGAGTTTGCAGTGAAGCACGTAGTCCCCGGATGGTCGCAGGGACTTACTCACATGAATAAGGGCGCGAAGGCGACTCTCTATATCCCGAGCAATCTTGCATACGGAACAAACCCTCCTCGTGGCTCTGTGATAGAGCCGAACTCTTTGCTGATATTCGAGGTGGAAGTGGTTGACATAATCAGGAATTAGATATAACTTTGTTAGTTGCAATAAACAGAAAAGTATGAATAAGAAATTCAACAGAACACTGGTGACCTGTGCGCTTCCATACGCCAACGGTCCCGTGCACATCGGCCACCTGGCCGGTGTATATGTGCCTGCAGATATCTATGTGAGGTACTTGAGGATGAGGGGAGAGGATGTCCTCTATGTCTGCGGATCGGATGAGCACGGAGTGCCTATCACCATCAAGGCGCAGAAGGAAGGCTGCACTCCGCAGGATATCGTG
>JAZQEN010000068.1:0-3862 GCA_045539015.1 Candidatus Cryptobacteroides sp. | reverse complement strand
GACTGCAGGTGAGACATTCGTCGTGATGGCTGACGAGAAGGAGGCGAAGGACATCGCCAACAAGCGTGAGCAGCTCATCCGCATCCAGGGCATCAAGACCCAGAAGCATATGACTCTCGAGGAGATCGGACGCCGTATCGCGATCGGAAACTTCAAGGAGCTCAACGTCATCGTCAAGGGAGACGTGGACGGATCGGTGGAGGCTCTCTCAGACTCTATCATCAAGCTCTCTACAGAGGAGGTTCGCGTGAATGTGATCCACAAGGCTGTCGGAGCTATTTCAGAGTCAGATATCCTGCTCGCAGCAGCTTCGGATGCGATCATCATCGGTTTCCAGGTACGTCCTATGCCTTCTGCAAGAAAGCTTGCTGAGAAAGAGGAGATCGAGATCCGCCTGTACTCAGTCATCTACGACTGTATCAACGAGCTCAAGAGCGGTATCGAGGGTATGCTCGAGCCTGAGCAGAAGGAGGTTGTCACTGCAACCGCTGAGGTTCAGGAGACATTCAAGATTTCCAAGGTCGGTACCATCGCAGGTTGTATCGTCCGCGAGGGCAAACTCCAAAGATCTGCCAAAGTGCGCGTGATCCGCGACGGTATCGTTGTCTACACCGGAGAGCTTGGATCCCTCAAGAGATTCAAGGACGATGTCAAGGAAGTTCACATGGGTATGGACTGCGGTCTGAACATCCAGGGCTACAACGACATCAAGGTAGGCGACGTTGTCGAAGCATACAACATCGAAGAGAACAAGAGAACTCTCTAAGATATATCTACAAAAAAATAAGCCTGTCTTCATCACAGAAGACAGGCTTATTTTCATAGACTATGTTCTACTCGTCGCGACCTCCGGCGTTTGCGAACATTTCAATCGGAACGTCATACTCAAACGGCTCGTAACAGTTGCCGTCAAGGTCCTGACACACGACAAACACCCTGTCGATGACTTCCTGCGTGCTGGCTATTGCAGAAGGCTGTCTGAACTCGAACGGTTCCCCGTTGTTTATATTGATGATATGTGTAATATCCACCATATGTCCGTTCAACTCGCGCTGCTCGACATAGTTGCCGCCACAGTCGCATACTGAATCATGGAATTCCTGAGATGCCCAGATCACAGAATTACCCCATAATGGCGCTCCATGCGGACTATGATAGTGCTCATATCCTATATGAGGCCATACCCAATCATCCGATGTGGTAAGGTGCCAGTCACGAGGCTTGTCGGTCCACTTGATGATACCGAGAATCTTATCTTCAGGAGTCAGGATCATAGAAGAATCACCATTATTGAGATATGAATCAGTAGCTGCAAGTACATATGCCGTATATCCCATAGGTATGGTTACCTCAAAACCATAGCTGCCAGGAAGGGTGCCACCTGAAGACTGAGTAAAGTACTGCTCAAGCCATTTCAGCGTAGGCTCTGCTGATTTCCACTTAGGATCAGACGAAAGTACCACTGTTCCAATGGCAACAGGTCTTGTAGTAAACCTGAATTCAGTTGCTTGTGAATATGACCCATCTGCATCCTTGGCCATCGCAACTATCACATAGTCGGTGTCGAGATCAAGGTCAGCCATAGTCCAGGCACCATCCACTACCGGATACTTTTCCATGACTGTAACAAGGCGGCTGTGATCTGCATTGAGATACATCCATGCCTGTGCATTTTCTGCACTTCCTCCAAGATAGTTGGAACTCTTCCATGTGTTATCGGATGTCTTACCTATCCAATACAGAAGTCCTGCTGAGCCAGGTGCCGACACATTGACAACAACATTGCCCGGGTCATTCTTGACAAGTTCCATCTCGACCTTAAGGTCATTGTAAGCAATGGCTGTAGTAGAGTACTCAGCTGTCAGGACCTCACCATATTTGCCCTCGGCATCAGATGCCGTTGCGAAAAGCACATATGCTGTAGAAGGCTTCGGTTTTGTGATGAAATCACTGAGTCTGGCTTCTGCTGATATTCCGCCCGCACTCTTTCCTTTCTCAAAAAGGTAAGTCGCCTTGGCAGCATCATCCGCATACTTCTTTGCATCTGAAGCCGTCATAAAGGCATAATATATATTCTCAGCTCCATCAGCTGTCAACGGAACAACCACGTCAAGTGCTGTGACTGTCGCATTGTCCGCAACAACTTTGACAGATCCGCCGGCTTCAAGCTTCAAGGTCGAGAATTCACGCACGATCACATCTGATGCCGCATATGTCTTGCCTGCCTCGGCCAAAGCGATCCAAGCCACATAATCAGTTGCCGGCTCAGCTGTAACACCGGTCAGTGCAAACACAGAACCGGTATAAGACATAGGAGTGGTCACAGGCTCGTAATAAGAAGCATTCAGTCCATAAAGGAGATCCTCAAGAAAGAATTCCTCAGCAGGAACAAGGCCCATATAATAAGAATCCGCACCCGCCACATTCATTGTCAGAGCGGCATCACGGAATCTCATATCCGATATTTCAAATTCTACAGAAGCATATTTGAATTCTGCAGTAACGAATGTTTCCTCAGACAGATAATAACCTGCATCATCGGCAGTCTGATAGTAGAGTGCCGGAAGAGCCCAGAATACATATGATTCGCCTGCATATGGCTCAGAACCGAGGATCTGAGCTACAGACTCTGAAAGATCAATATCGGAAACACCATAGCCCGAAGGATATGAAAACGCACCCAGAAGTCCTTCAGCTGTCTCGAAGATTGACGTCTCATCAAAGTCTGCCTTAGCACAGATTCCGTACACGAACTTCTGCAATCCGTTATACATCTCTGCATTTGCATTGCCGAGAGAGACTCCGAAGGTCTTGAACGGTGAAGTCGTAAGATACAGGCGGGATACAGTTGCCTTGCCACCCTCAAGGACAGCAACAACCTTCAGGTCACCTTCAGCTGCAGCTATACCGGACTCGACAAGTTCCTTTGACGGAGCGGTTATATCGAAATAAAGGCCTCCCATGTAGATGTCTTTATATTCCTTGACTCTCCATCCGTCAGGAATCTGGAGCACATAGTCGACAACGCCACGGGCATCAACCTGGACTCTCTCGGTCACACCATTTGCAACATACCAGTCTGAAACAATGACGGTAGACCAACCTGCCGGCTTCACAAAGTGGAATCCACAAGCACCGTCAACTGTCACGGTAAAGGTCATATCCTCGCCGAAGGTAAATGTAACTGCATAGATTTCACCGGTCAGCTCATCGGTAATCAGTTCATAATCAGAGAACACCGAATTTCCAGAGAGAGGATAGCTGACGCCACCTATTACGATGAACGTGTCATCACCTTCTGTCACAACCTCAGGAACATCAGCCAAGACAGGAACAGCCTTGCCTTCTGAATCAAGGAACAACTGCTTCTTGCCGTCCTTGTCAATGTATGCCCAGTAATTCTCGCCGTCACCAAGAGTCATATAGGTAACGTATGACTCCATGTCCTTTTCAGGAAGAAGCTGAAGTTTAGTACCATCTGACAGGGTGATAGTTGTTACACCTGTGGCAGCATCTCTTGACACATTCGAGATGAAAGCCTGACCTGTAAGCATCGACTTCAATGCCTTGATTTCAGAATTCATCTTCTGCTCAAGCTCGAACAACTGATCGACGATCATATCGATCTGCTCCTGAAGCGCAGAGTCATCATAGCAGGACACAGCAAGAGGCGATGCCAGCAGCACTGCATGCGCCACCTTCGCGAATCCCGACTTAATTAGGTTAAAGATTTTCATAAATATTGATTTAGTTGTTGTTATAATTCAGGTTTCCGAATCTGCCCTGCACCCGGGTGGCAGGCTGCATGTCCACCGGAGTCATCGAGCATGCTTTGGCGGCATCCGGTGTATGAGTCCATCTT
>JAZQEN010000067.1:0-10793 GCA_045539015.1 Candidatus Cryptobacteroides sp. | reverse complement strand
AGGATGCATCCGGCTATACCGGTCCGTTCACGATCCTCGAATTCAAGGCTGAGCGCGGCGGAGCATCTCCTGCACAGGAGTTCATTGATTCATTAAAATAGATCTGACATATGAAGAAGTTTTTTTCAGTTCTGGCTTCTGTTGTCTTTCTGTTTGTGTCATGCACCGAGAAGCCTGATACAGGAGAGAATGCAGACGGAGATGCAGTCATACCCGAGCTTCCGGCTGATCCTCAGCCCGGCAGCGCGGATTTCTCGCACAGGATACTCCTGCTTCAGCATACAGGTACGGCCTGCCCTAACTGTCCGCAGCTGATGGCATCCCTCAAGACTCTGGCGGAGGACGACTCATACACGGCAAAATATCAGCATGTGGCCGCTCATTCATATAATCAGAGCGACCCTGCGTATTCCAAGGCTGCGGAAAACCTTTCGCAGGCATTCTGCAGCGGATACTATCCCGAGCTCACATTCAATCTTACAAAGGAAAGCACAGGCACATCACTGGCGGTCGATGTGATAAAGCCGCATATAGAAGACCTGCATAAGGATGCTGCAGACGCTGGCATAGCGGCCTCTGTCCTTCAGACAGGCTCCAACCTTGGTGTGAATGTCCAGATCAAGGCTGCCTGGGAGAACAGATACCGTATAGCTGTATGGGTTCTCGAGGACGGAATCAGGGCAAGGCAGGACGGAGCGTTCGAAGATTGGATGAATACGCACAGCAATGCTGTAAGGGTGATGGCGGGCAGCACACTCAATCTTCGCATATATGGCGAGAATGTAGATGTCCTCAAGAAGGGCGAGACTGCCTCGAAGTCTTTTGTGATTGCCCTTGAAGACGGATGGAATGTGGAGAACTGCAAGGTCATGGTTCTGGTCAATGCTGCTACTGATGACGGCAGGTACAATCTTGCAAACTGCGCGATATGTCCGATAGGAGAGTCAGTGTCGTATAGTTATAATTAATTGATAATGAGTAATTTGAGACGTATATTCATTATGCTTGCAGTCCTTGCCATGTCTGTGGCCTGCGAGCAGAAGGGACCGGATGAAAAGACCGGAAATTTTGACATAGAGGTGTATTACCTCCATTCGAGTCACTGCAAGGTCAAGGTCGTACCGTCGGACCTCGAGGCTCCGTATTTCTGTGGCGTGGCCACAAAGGAATACCTCTCCACCTTCGGTCCGCTTGACGACATGCGTACAACAGCGACCAACTTCATTGAGACAATGATGCTGGAGAACAGCGACTTGTCCATAAGTGAGCTTATGAAGACAGGGGAGTATGAGCGTGAAGTGACCGGACTTCAGCCGGAGCAGTCGTTCGTAGTCTTTGTCTGCTATACCGGCGAAATGGGCGAGGTGATTTCCGAAGTGGAATCACTTACAGTGAAGACGCCGGCCCTGGAAGAGGTTGACAATCATTTCGAGATAGAGATAGACCAGATAACAGCCACTTCGGCCATACTTTTCATCACGCCTTCTACTGACGATGAGTATGTGTGGCTGGAGTTCCCTGAGTTCGTCTACAAGGATATGACTATGGATGAGCTTGCAGCTTTCCTGGAGAAGAACTACAAGCCTTTCTTCGGACTCCATACGAATACAGGCGAGATGGTACATTCTTTTGACGGAGTTCTCGACCCCGATACCGAATACATGATAATCGTTTTTGGGTATGACGGAGGATTCACTACACCTCTTGCGACAAAGAAGTTCAGGACTCTCGAGCCTAATGATCCTAAGTATGTTACATTCGGGATAGAGCTGGGCACCTTGACCCCGCGCAGCGCCAATGTCACATTCAAGCCGTCCGATGCGAGTGTCGCTTATCTTGCCATCGTGACCGATGAGGCCCGCCTTCTCAGGCAGGGCGGTACCGATGCCGAGGCAGTCAAGAAGCTCATCGACAGCCAGATAAAGACAGCAATAGCTTTCGGTGACTGTAAAGACAGGGCTGAGTTCGCCAAATACTATGCGCAGCGTGGAGAGCAGACCGGTTCCTTCTCTCTCAAGCCGGGCGAGAGGCATTATGCATGCGCTGTCTGTGTCGACAAGGATGGAAACTTTGCGTCGGAGGTCGCCATAAAGGAATTTATGGCTCCTGCTGAAAATGCCACAGATGCGGCAGTCACCGCTTCGCTGTTCAAGTATTTTGACGGGGATGCCCTGGCTCAGTCTTCCCCTGACATGTATGGGGATTTTGCAGGATGGGCGGTAGCGCGTCTGAAGTTCAGCCTGCAGAATTCGGCCTCTACTGCAGTGTATACGATCTACCCTGAGCAGATCCTCAAGGAAGAGGGAGCGACTGATGAGGACATACGAGCCATTCTCCTTGACGACGAGTATCTTGGAACATATACCTTCCTCGCGGAAGGCCTGACCGAGGTGCAGCTCGAATGGGGATGTGACTATAAGCTCTTTGCCATTCCTTTCGATGCCAGCGAGAATGCCGGCGAGATGTTTGTCCTGGACATACCGGCCCTGGACAGAAGCGGAGCGGCTCCGGTGGAAGAATATTGACTTATATCTTGACCTATGAACAGAAACAAGAAAATTGATTCCGGAAATCAATCGGTATGGCAGAAGCTTTATACCGCTTTCAAGAATTCCGTCATATATAAGATCGGGCAGTTTATCGTAAGTTCTGCGGCAGTGTCACTCCTGATCACTCTGATCATATTTGCTGTAGAGCAGAAGGAAGATGCCGAGCGCACAGATGCGATGATCTATAATCTGGAATCTATATCCGGAGATCTGCTGGATGTGCAGAATGCAGTGTCTACCAGGTATCTTGGTATATTCCCCGACTATCTGACTGAAGTCAACTCTCTCCTTGAAAAGCGTAATCCCGCAGATACGATAGTGATCTTTGAGGATGTGCTCTATTACGGAATCCTCTCTAAACCGGAGAGTTTCATCCGTATGAACCATATGCTGCTCACGCATATGGACGAAGGAGGACATGTGACTATCGCCTATTATGATATTGAAGGGGAGACATTCCATAGGATGTTGCGAGAGCAGAGGATAAGCCCGGAGTTCTTTTCGCAGATGGATGCGGAACTGGAAACGGCATTGGGAACTGCTGCGGTCAAAGATGATGCGAAGGTATGTGAGAAATACTTCAGGATGACTGTGGAAAAGGATTTTGCGGCCTTTGCGAAGAATGTCGATAAATATCTTCTTCCTCTTGGAGGAAAGGAGATATTTGATGATCCTCTCGGACGGGAACTGGAGGAAATGTATCAGCGTATGGATGACGTGAAGACTAAATGGCTTGGAAAAGAAAAGTCTGATATCGGATTCTCTGACTATGAGAATATGTATAAGGGCCTGTCTCGCGAATTGATAAAGGTATATGAGTCTCATGGCGTGGAACTTATCCCTCTGGACGAATACCTGACCATGACCTGCTGGCTGGTTTCCGGCCAGGCTGTTCTGGCCTTCCCTAGCAAGTATGCGACCGAAGAAATCGGCTTCTACTCAAAAGACCCGGCATTTTCGGAATATATCCGCACAATGCTCCAAGGTGTCAGGGGATATTATAGGAATTAAAATTTGACTATGAAAAGATACATTTTATTTATTGCGGCTTTGCTCATTCTGTACTCGTGTAGCAGCGGGTCATATGGCATTTCGTATGAGGGAGATGCGGTAGAATCCCTGTCTGAGAGCACAAAGGCTGCATTGGAATCTCTTCCGTTGCCGGATGAAGGTCCCTTGGTTGTGCGGGTTGACTCTGTTTGTAAAAAGAATGATTACCTGGACGTCCTGTCTGTTCCGGAAGACGGTGCCATTATACAGATATATCTTGAACCTCGTATTATAAAGGCGGATGTTTATGGTGCAGCTGGAGGTGAACTGACTGGCGAAAAAGGAAAGGAATATCTCGCTCAGCAGATGTCGTATGCAGAAAATGGCTCAGCCGATCAGGCTGTTCTGTCAATGGCGGATTTTCTTATTGATGTTCAGGATGAGTCGCAGCAGAAATATTCCGGATGGGCAAAGAAATATGGAGCCAGCGGCTTCAAGGCATTTGTCGATGGTCTTCTTGGCCGTGTTATGTTCCTAATAAAACCGTACGATAATTTCTGGGGTAGTTTGCTGAAGCCGTTTTATCTGGTTGCAGCAAACTGTATTGCCTGGACAGGTTCGGTCGTATCCGGCCTTTTTCTGCTGGTTTTCTTGCTTTTTATCGTGTGGACTATCCTGTTCTTTATGATATTTGTAGCTATAAAAACACGAAAAAAGAGGTTGTCGACTACTATAGGTACGCTTTCTGATATTGTTCTGGGATTGTCTGTCGTGTTTATGGTCATCTATGCAGTCGGTCTGTCGATGCCTAGATACGAGGTGCTGCTGGCAATGGAGGAGATTTATGGATATTCAAAAGTTCCAGCATTGGTGGATGCTTATACTGCCCATGTTTTTGCTCCATCGTCGGTGTGGCTTGTCGTGTGGACGATGGTATTGATGCTCATATATGCGATGATCCAGGTAGGTATAAAGTCAGTTAAGAATGGGAAACTCGATCTGGATAAGGAGTCTGAAAAGACCGGTGAAGAGTGGGGCGAAAAGATAGGAGGACTGGTGCCGCTCCTATTATGTGCAGTAATTATTGATAAAATATTTGTATTGGCATTTCTTTTCTATTATCTGCTGAGGGTACTGTGTGGTGGCTTGAGTTTGTTGATCATCTATACAAAACCGGCTCAACTGCTGTCTAACCACTCGTTGAAGATAGTTCTTGCCGCTTTTGCTGTTGGACTTGTGGGCTTCTTCTGCTTTGGTTTTGGCCGCAGTCTGCAAAATGACGATCCGATGAGTGCGGCAGAGAGGACTTTTGCTCACGAGGTGTACTCTCAAGGTCAGATTGACAGTACAAGTTATGTGTTCGGGGCTGTTTTTGGAAACTCCCTCAAGGCGGGAAATTTTGTGAAAACACCGGCTGTAGATATCAATATAGCTCAGAAGGCCATATCCAAGTCGCTGAGGCACCAGGATAAAGTCTCTGCAGAAAATTTCCATGAGGTATACGGCATGCCTTATGAAGAAGTCAGCAAGGCCTATATGAGTTATATATCTTCTGCCAAACCTTCTGGTTATAATGTCGATACTGTCAGCATTTTGGCGGGTGCTGCCTATGCTCCATATCTGAAGGACAGCCATCTGGCATACGGAATGGGTGAAATCAATATGGAGATGTTCCGCAAGGGAGCAGAAGATTCTGTGGGTGAGAGAGGGTACTGGGTTGATAGTTCCATCTGGGAAACGATCGTAAATGATTGGCAGGCAAAAAGAACAGCATTCATTGCAGAAAGGAATCTGGAGGCAGCAGGGCATTTTCTGGAGAAAAACGCCTCTAAGTTTATGGTTGGTACCAGCGAAAGCGGCCTTCAATACATTATCAATGATGTTGGAGGAGAAAGAAAAATACGATCGTCTTCTACAGTGAGGTTAAAATATACCGGAATGGATACAAACGGTAAGATATTCGACTCTCAGGTAACTGATTTTAGAGTCAATAGGCTTATTCCAGGCTTGAAAGAAGGTTTGTGTATGCTAGGCGAAGGTGGCAGGATGATTCTGTATATTCCACCACAACTCGCCTATGGCTCAAATTGGTCTGGAAATATCGAGCCGAACTCTCTGGTTGTTTATAACGTGGAAGTGGAGAAAGTCATTAAACGATAACCATCTAAAATAAAACGATATGGAAACTATAAGAAAAAGGCATGGATTTGTTTCATTCTGGCTATGGTTCGTATTGATAGTCAATATTGTTGCACCGATAATAATAATTGCGCTGTTTGAATACTCTCGAAATCTCTATTCGCAGATCTCGCCTGAGGATTGGGAGGCTTATAAGGAGTATAGCGAGGGGAATCAATACGGCTATTATGATTATGGCTATGATTATAGCTTGCTCTCAGACGATCTTGATGATGTTCTGAATGTAGAACCTTCGGTGATGTGCACTTATATTACCTGGCAGGAAGTTATTGGAGTCATCAACTCATTAATGATGATCATAGCTTTCATTCTCCTTCTTAAGTGGAAGCGTTCCGGTTTCTGGCTTGCGGTAGTATCGGATGCAATATATGTTGTTCTCGATATCATCATAGTATGTGTCATGTTCAGCGATAATTCAGAGGCTCTGATAGAAATGTTCCCATGGGGAGGCTTGTTCGGCTCTGTTACGAGTTCACTTGTTCTTTTTGGTATCCTCCAGATCAGAGTGGACGGCGTCAGCTGCTGGCAGTACCTTGGTGGATATGTCCCTCCAACACCACCGACTCCGCCGACTCCACCGACTCCACCGATTCCGCCGACTCCACCGACACCATCGACACCATCGACACCATCGACTCCATCGACTCCACCGACACCATCCACCGAATATATGCCTCAGGAATAATCGCCTAGCATTTTATTTGTAACAGGAAACAGTTGTTTAACCAAGCATATTATGGATTATCTTTGGATCATGCTGGCGATTTCTTTCGCCGTATCAGCTCTCGGATGGATCTATTTCATCTATTTCTTCAGCATCGGATATGGACTTGCCATATCAGCTCTCAGCGTTGCTACAGTGGTGTATTTCCATGATGTGATGACACTGCCGATAGCAGTTCTCTGCGGAGTCCTGTTCATTTACGGAATCCGTCTGGCCCTCTATCTTTTCCTGAGGGAGAAGAGGTCGGCAACATACAAGCACATTCTCTATCAGCCGGAGAATACGACCAAGAAGCCGGTGTTTGTGATGTTCATGATCTGGATTTCATGTGCACTTCTCTATGTGGGTCAGATGAGTCCGGCTACATTCTATCTCTATAACAGAGCCCATCTGCTGCCGGTCAATGAGGTCTGGGCGTGGGTCGGTGCCGGAATCGCTGCTGCCGGAGTGCTTATCGAGATGATCGCAGACGCTCAGAAGAGCGCTGCCAAGAAAGTCAATGCAAGGCGCTTTGTCGACACAGGCCTTTACCGTATCGTGCGCTGCCCTAACTATTTCGGCGAAGTGCTCATGTGGACCGGAAGCTTTATCATCTGCTTCGGCTCATGCTGCACGGTTTCTCAGTGGATCATCGCATCTCTCGGTTACATCGGAATTGTATACGTGATGTTCAGCGGAGCACGCAGACTTGAGCTTCGCCAGACTGAGACATACGGAAAGGATCCTGAGTTCCAGGCTTATATCAGGAAGACACCTCTCATCCTGCCGCTTGTGCCGATCTATAGCGTGGCCAAGCATACATGGCTGAAAGGTTAATGAGATCTATCCTACGATCTTATTTCCGATTTTAGGGATTTTACGAATCAATACGCAGGCGGTTGCAACTATCACATAGCTGATGGCTGCGCTGCCTGCTATTTGTACAGGGGTGGTCCAGATGCCCAGGATGCCCTCAGTGCCGAGCCCCATCGATTCCCTGAGCCATCCGCATACAAACACGAGCACAGTCATATGGCTGAGATACATTCCGTAGCTTGCCTTGGAAACCGGAAGTACGATCTTATTGTAGAATGCTCCCGGAGTGTTGAACTTGCGAAGGAACAGGATCCATGCGATTGCCATCAGTGCAACTCCGAACGAGTCGTTGAGCCATGGTGTCTCCCATAAGGCTGCAAGGCCGACAGGACCTTCTACCGGGAAGACTCCGCCGGCGTCAGCATTGACCCTGCGCAGGAAGCCGAAGACTCCGATGCAGAATCCTGTGAGGAAAAGAGGGAGGGCGATTCCCAGAGTCTTTTTCCAAGATAATTCTCCTACGAACCTTCTGAAATACAATCCGATAAGCAGGTATCCGACAAAACCGCTGAGGTAATAGAACAGGCCGTATGTGTTCCAGCTTGCCTCTCCCCATAGAGGATATTTCGCTGGATTAGGAATGCCAGAAGGACCATAAATGACCGGTGCTGACCCTCCTAGCCATGCGCGGAAGAATGGAATGAGCGTAGTGAAGAGACAGATTGCTATATATACCTGCAACTCTCGTTTTCCGACCTTCTCGGCCCAAGGGGAGAGAAGAGGCATGAGCAGATATACTCCCAGCAGCATGTATACAAACCACAGATGCCCGGCAGCATAGTTGAAATTCCAGAGAAGATCCTTGAAGTTCTGCACAGGCTCGCCCCACATGAAGGCATAGACAACTGTCCAGAAGAAGAACGGGATAAGTATCCTGACGGCCCTTTTGCGGAAGAATGTCTTTGTGTCATAATGTAGCGGGAACTGCAGATAACTCGATGCAATCACAAAAAGCACTACAGCTGCGCGTGAAAACACATCCATTACTGCTGCCCATACGGCATCTGATTGTGTAAGGATCAGTGACCCCTGTCCGCCAAGATAAAAAGGTTCTGTACTGTGAGTAAGCATTACCAGAAAGCATGCGACAACGCGCAGCCAGTCAATCCAGATTTCCCTTTTCTGATTCAGTTGTTCCATAGTCATCGTAGAATTTCCGCAAATATCGGAAAAAATCTGATATTCGTGAATTCGTCTGGCAGCAGCTTTATAAATCTTGGGGAAACCGGGGAAAATGCTCAAAAAAATCTTGGGGGAATCGGGGATTTGGGTAAATAAAATCTCGGGGGAATCGGGGAAATGTTTTGTTAGTTGTTGATTATCTGTAATTTATCATTATATGTGCTGGCAAATATGAGCGATATGCAAAAAAGAGTATTTAAACGTAAGAGCAATGGCCAGACTGCGCTTCTGATAGAAGGCGCTCGTCGTATTGGTAAATCTACTATAGTTGAAAGGTTTACGAAAGAAGAATATCGCTCATATATCCTGATGATCCGAATGTCGGTCTGCCTACAACAGCCAACTATGATAAGTTCAAACTTTATGTGGGCGATACAGGTCTTTTCATCACTCTTGCTTTCTGGGATAAAGACTTTACCGAGAATGTCATATATGACAAGTTGCTGACAGATAAGCTTCCGGTGAATTTGGGATATGTATATGAGAATCTTATCGCCCAGATGTTGGTGGCTTCAGGAAACAAGCTCTTCTACCATACATGGCCAAAGGATGAAAAGCATTATTACGAAGTGGATTTTCTCCTTTCAAGAGGAGCGAAACTCTGCCCGGTTGAAGTCAAGTCATCAGGATATAAGGCTCATGCATCTTTGGATGCATTTGGTGCGAAGTACTCCAACCGAATAAAGGATAGATATCTGATCTATACTAAGGACTTTGCCCGAGATGAGGAAACCCTCTATGTTCCTGCCTATATGACATCGTTCTTGTAGAAAGGTCTTAAGTGTCATGGCACTAAAGGTGTCACTAAAGGATTGATTTGACTCAGCGACATATTTTACGCTTCCAAAACAACCTGTTTAATTTGCCATGTCAGTTCTCGGATTGACATGGTGTATCAGAAATTCACTTGCTGGATTCAACTAGTAAGGATTTCTTACTAGTTCGCGAAGAGGGCTCCCGTCAGGTGAAGCGTAACGTTGCCCAGCAGATGGAGTTCAACTCAAGGCTCCTGAAGTTGAATGACGACGCAGACATCTTGGAAGAACTTAAAGAGCTCACTTCGGAGCAGTTGAAGGCGTTGATTGCTATGGTGAAGAAATCCTAAAATCTCGGGGAAACCGGGGAAAATGTTTGAAAGCGGGCTAAAGCTGTAAAATTTTACCAATTTTAGCCCGTTATTGAGAGACTTTGGGAATTTTAAAAGTGTCTTAATCGACAAAATTTTGCAAAAGACGCTTGTAAAACGACAAAATTTTGCAATTTTGCAGAAGTGGGCATTTTAAAATGACGAAAAACTAAAAGGCCAATAATTATGAGTGGAGGACATTTTGATTATAAGCAGTATGCGGTCAGAGAGATTGCAGATAGAATAGAACATGATATTGCGTTGGCTTTGGCACCAAAGCCAGCTCTTGTGCATGATGATTATTGGATTATCTTTGAGATGGATGCCTATCGTGGATATCATATGTACCCATCATATTCGCGACATTTTGACACCTATGAGGAGGCTGAAAAGTACCTGTTGTCTACAGGAAACATTGTGAAGGCAGAGCAGAGATATGTGGACCTTAAGCTTTTTTCAGATCCGACTCAGTTTCAGTCAACGAATCAATATATGGAAAGAGTACCTAATGATGAGCAGATACCTGTGTTATATGAGATACATCATGTTGTGTCTGATCATTATCCGTATGATGAGGATGTATTGGAGTTAGAGGACTCTACAATAGAAGCAATGAAAGAAGCATATAGGATACTTCGTTTGGCAGGGATATATGCTAAGAGGATAGATTGGATGATGAGCGGTGATGATAGCGAGGAATCTATGCACAAGCGTTTAAAAGAAGAATTGGAGGAATTCGAGAAGGAATACGCATCGAAGGACTGGACGATTCTGGAAGAAGATGAATAATAGGGCGGGGTTTTAATCGACAAAATTTTGCAAAAACGGCTCGTTAATCGACAAAATTTTGCAATTGGGTAGTGATGGATGAATTAAATCGATAAAAATAGATATGGCAATTGACTTTTTTAAAGAGATAATCTTTGCATCGGACGATGCTGTGGATTCTAGAAAGATATCTTATAAAGAGAAGAAGGGTACCTTGAGAAAGATTGCTCCTAGAATCTATACAACCAATATGATTGATTCTCCGGAAAGTATTGTGAAGAGAAATCTGATAGAGATAGTGGCTTGGAGATTGCCGGGCTGCGTCTTAAGTCATAAGAGTGCATATCTGCTACGTCCGACTGAATTTGGAAACCTTTTCATTACATATAGATTCACAAAG
>JAZQEN010000066.1:0-17848 GCA_045539015.1 Candidatus Cryptobacteroides sp. | reverse complement strand
TTTTTTAGTTTTGTAGCTCAATGCATCTTAAAACGCTCGTTTTATAGTGCAAAACTAGCCTAAAGTGTAGTGTAATGCTATCAATATTTATGTTTAACAACTAAAATCAACACTATGAAAAAATCCCTAATGTTGATCTTTGCCTTACTCGTAGCGGGTATAGGCATCGCTACGGCTCAGACTCTTACAGTCACAGGTACAGTCGTAGCTGAAAGTGATGGTCAGCCTGTTGTTGGTGCTTACGTCCTCGTAAACGGAACAACACTGGGAACCATTACAAATGACAAAGGAGAATTCGGTATCAGGAACGTTCCTGCTGACGCGAAGGAAATCATCGTGACCTTCCTCGGAATGAGTACCGCATCAGCTCCTGTCCAGGCAGAACCAGTAAGGGTGGTCATGAAGGAAGACCAGAACTACCTGGACGACGCGATCGTTGTCGCTTTCGGAGCCACAACTAAAGAGGCCTTTACCGGATCAGCAACCGTTGTCAAGGCAGATGAACTCTCAAAGCGTCAGACAACTGATGTCACTAATGCCCTTGTGGGCAAGGTGGCCGGACTCCAGCTTAGGGGAAGCAGTGGCCAGCCCGGATCTTCCAGCGGATCGATCAATATCCGCGGTATCAGCTCGATGTATGCAGGAACTGAACCTCTTGTTATTGTCGACGGTTCGCCATATACAGCAAGTCTGACAAACATTCCTCAGTCAGACATAGAATCAGTAACCGTGCTCAAGGATGCGGCTTCAGCTGCCCTCTATGGTGCAAGAGGAGCTGCCGGTGTCATCATCATAACCACAAAGAAAGGTAAGTCCAAGGACGCGGTCGTGAATTTCGATATGAAGATGGGTGTGAACTCACGTGCACTGCAGGATTATGATCTGGTTACTGATCCGGGGGAATACTATGAGGCATACTATACACAGCTCTACAACAAGTATTACTATGGAGACGGCATGCTTCACGAAGAAGCTGATGCTTTGGCTAATGCGCAGATGCTCTCTGATCTTCAGTATAATGTATTCACCTATCCTGAGAACGAGAATCTCATCGTAAACGGAAAACTTAATCCTAATGCGACTCTCGGACGCAAGGTTACTCATAACGGCACGGACTATTGGATGACTCCTGACGACTGGACAGACGCTGCTTACAGGAATAGTCTCCGTCAAGAGTACAATCTCAGTCTCAACGGCGGAACAGATCGTTCCAGCTACTATATGAGTCTCGGATATCTGAATGAGGACGGTATCGTAGAACATTCTAACTATGAGCGTATATCAGCAAGAGTAAAGGCGGACTATCAGGCGAAGAAATGGCTGAAGGTCGGTACCAATGTGGGATATGTGCATTCGAAGCAGGACCAGAATTCAAACTGGGGAACATCTGCAAACAGCGCCAATCTGTTTGCCTACACTTCTCAGGTAGGTGCGATCTACCCGATCTATGTAAGGACCGTGGATGCTGACGGTAATGTGTCGATAAAGACTGACGAATACGGCAATCCTGCATATGACTATGGTGTGGCTGCGACAGGCTATGGCGTGACTAGACCTTACTTGAGCACCGGTAACCCTCTTGGAGCCAACAATTACAATAGCTATAATGTCGGAGGAAACCAGCTCAATGCCAATGCGTACGCAGACATCCTCTTTACGGATTTCCTTAAGTTGAGTGTTAACAGCACCATCATCTGGGGCAACAGTACGGCCTCTTCATTCGGAAATATGTTCTACGGATCATCAGCCGCGTCCGGCGGAGAGATTTCTAAGACAACAAGCGAAGGTTTCAGGACGAATAATGTCCAGACTCTGACATATTTCGATACATTCGGCAATCACAATGTGACAGCAATGCTCGGCCATGAGTATTATAACGCAAAGACCAAATATCTCTATGCCCATGCAAAGGGAATGTTCTCGCCTGAAATCCAGGAGATCGGAGCAGCCGCCACCAAGGATGACTCGGACTCATATTCTACAGAATACAATGTCGAAGGTTACTTCCTCAGCGCACAGTATGACTATGCCAACAGATATTATGCGTCTGTCAGCTTCCGTCGCGATGCAACATCATACTTCGCACCTGAGAACCGTTGGGGTAATTTCTGGTCTGTAGGAGCTGCCTGGATCATCTCAAAGGAGAGTTTCATGCAGAATGCAGGATGGGTCGACCAGCTGAAGCTGAAGGCATCCATCGGACAACAGGGTAATGACAACATCGGCTCTTACAATTATATTGACCTCTATAGTCTTTCAAAGGCTACTGATACAAGTATGAGTGCTGCCTTCTACCGCAAGGGTAATCCTAACATAACATGGGAGACAACAACAAACTTCAACGCAGGCCTCGAGTTCAGCTTGTGGGGAGGCCGTCTTAGCGGTTCATTAGATGTATATAACAAGAAGACATCGGACCTTCTTTTCTGGACATCAATCCCCGAATCTTCTGGTTCAAGAGGAATGTATGACAACATCGGAGACATCAGAAACTATGGTGTAGAGCTTTCTCTCAACGCGACCCTGGTCAGGACAAGACTGGTGGACTGGTCGGTATTCGGCAATATTTCGCACAACAAGACCAAGATTCTGACCCTCCCGCCATCAAAGATACTCACAGGAGGATTCTCTGAGAGCGCCAACGGATATGTCACCTATTATTATAGGGAAGGCGGCGAACTCAACAATTACTATGCACCATGCTACGCAGGTGTAGATGATCTTGGACAGGCTATGTTCTATGTAGACGTCGTTACAACAGATGAGAATGGTAATGAGGTTGTAATCGAGAAAGGCGACAAGACATATGACTTCAACGCCGCAACGAAATATGAACATGGCAGCATTCTTCCTAAGGCGTTCGGAGGTTTCGGTACCGAACTTCGCGTCGGTGGCTTTGATCTGTCTCTCATGTTCGATTATCAGCTTGGAGGAAAGGTATTTGACATGTATTATCAGGGTGTGATAGGAAGTTCGGAGAATGCTCAGGGCGCCGGAATGGCCATCCATAAGGACTGGAAGAAAGCCTGGAGTCCGACCAACACTTCAAGCAACCTTCCTCGCTGGCAGTACGGAGACATGTATGGTTCTGCATCAAGTGATCTCTTCCTCACCAGTGCAAGCTATCTCAACTTCCAGTCGTTCGCTGTAGGATATACGCTTCCTGAAAAGCTTTTCAAGAACAAGTGCAAGATGCGTATTTATGCGGCAGGAGAGAATCTCTGGTTCTGGTCAGCTCGCAAGGGACTTGACCCTCGATATGCATATGAAGGAAATGTAAGCGTGCTCAGCTATTCTCCGGCCAGAACAATTTCAGGCGGTATTCAGTTCACATTCTAAAGACAGGTAACAATGAAGACTTTATTTAAAATAATGATACTAGCCGGGGGCTTGATACTTACCGGCTGCATAAAGGAGACAATGCCGCAGCAGAATGTCGCAACATCCGACCAGGTGGCCAATTCTCCGGGAGTGTTCCAGACATTCGTGAACACTTGCACATCATCACTTGTGGGTCAGTTCACTTACAGCGGCTCAAGTATGTATCCTTGGGATTACGGATATCCATCATTTTTTCTGCAGCGTGATGTAATGGGTCAGGACATCGTCCTGGACGAGCAGGACTGGTATACCACATGGTATGGCGTAGGGACAGGACTCGGTCCGAGATATGCAGTATGCCAGCTTCCTTGGACATACTACTACAAATGGATCAACAACTGTAATACAGTCCTCAATATGGCCGGAGACAACCCTTCGGAAGATATGGTACATGGAGCAGGAATTGCTCTTGCGATGAGAGCAATGTTCTATATGGACCTTGCAAGAATGTTCCAGTACACTTACAAGGGAAACGAGGATAAGATCACCGTCCCTATCGTAACCGAGAAGACGCTCGACTTCACCAATAACCCTCGCGCCACAAACACGGAGATCTGGGCATTCATTCTCAAAGACCTGGACCTTGCTGAGAAATATCTTGCCGAGTATGTCCGCGCAGACATATACACTCCTGATGTAAAGGTTGTGTATGGTCTCAAGGCACGTGCATATCTTACTATGGAAGATTTCCCGAATGCAGAAAAGTATGCAAAGATGGCACAGGAGGGATTCTCACCTCTGTCAGAAGACGAATACCTCGACCGTATGACAGCATTCAACACTCCTAACCATGCATGGATCTATGGTTTGACATTCAAGTCGGACGATCCGAACATCCTTCTGAATGACTCAGACTCCAACTGGGGCTCACAGATGTTCCTTGAAGTCCAGGATGTTCTATATGCAAGCAATTATGGCCAGCCGAAGAGAATCGACGCTCATCTGTATTCGACAATTCCTGACACCGACTACAGAAAGAGATGTTATATAGACTTTGCAATCGACAATATGGACTATGAGTCAGCTGTCGAGGCTATCAGCAAATATTCAGATTACCCGGAAAGAATCATCGCTTCAGCTGGTGCCACAACCAGTGGTGCTGTCGGAGGACTTCAGCTTAAGTTCAGAGCCGGTGGCGGAGCCGACGGACGTAATGGAAACGCTTTTGCAGCCACATGTGTAGCAGTCCCTTTGATGCGTGTTGAGGAAATGATGCTTATCGAAGCAGAGGCGGCAGGAATGCAGGATGAAGGCCGCGGAAAGCAGCTTCTCGAAGCATTTGCAAAACTCCGTAACCCTCAGTATGCTTATGATGCTACTGTCTCATTCCGTGACAATGTATGGTGGCAGCGCAGAGTTGAACTTTGGGGAGAAGGCTTTGCTACATTTGACATCAAACGTCTTAATAAGGGCGTGATCAGAAGTTATGCAGGAACCAACCATTACGAAGGTGTCCGCTTCAATACAGAAACGGCTCCGTCCTGGATGAATCTGTGTATCGTCGAGACTGAGACCGAGTATAACAAGGGTATTCAGGAAAACAATCCTACACCTATGACACCTGAGGATTCACCTGAACATGTGTGGTAATCTGAAATAACCTTTAATTTTGAAATGATATGAAGAATATATTACATATAATAGCAGCAGGCGTAGTCTTTTCGCTCCTTGCCGCATGTTCGGAGAAATTGGGTACAGAACCTGGAAACGACCCGACACCTAAGGCTACAATCTATCAGTATGCGCCAGGCGAGGGATATAATTCAGACGAAGATGTTGTGGTTCGATTCGTTTCAAACGGTAAGGTTGAGAAACTTTACTATCTCGTTGAACCTGCAGATGAAAAAGAGTCGTTCATCAATGAGAACGGAGAAGCCGAATATGCAAAGAAAGTTCTTTCTGAGGGACTTGAAGTGCCTTCTGCTGAGCTTAAGTCATACAATGATACTTTGACAGGCCTTGCGGGAACATATGCAGTGACAGCTGCAGCTGTTTCCGGAGGTAAGACAATCCTTTCCGAGTCTGTGTTTTATGGTCTTTCATGGTCAACACTTTCCTCAGGAACTTATACATTTGCAGTTTTGAGCGATATGGGTCTGGCTCCTGCCAAGACCGAATTCCAGGTATGCGATACGGATCCGAATCTGTACAGATTCAAAGATGTCTTCAAGCCAGGCTATAGCCTTAAGATCGTTGCACTGCCGGAGTATACCAACACGGATGATTATGGCACATATACATTCTGCAGAGTGCCTGTTCAGGATACCGGTTTCTCTTATGGTGATTATGGTGCGATAGGTGTTCGCGATATCGGATACTGGCAGGGAGATGCTTCATATGTGACCGATGGCGGATATGAGTCCTGCTACTATACTGACGGACCGGAAAAGGGATATCTGTATATCTTCGTACAGTACTATGTATCGGCCGGTAGCCTCGGATATAACTATGACAGTTATGTTCCGGATGTAGAATAAAGTCAGTTCCTGAACCTTCTGGTTAACTACATAAATATTGACGAAGCAGGGCGGCACCTGTGAAGGGACCGCCCGGCTGTCATTTTGTATGTTGGTCGAGATGACGTGACTCGAACACGCGACCCCTACGTCCCGAACGTAGTGCGCTACCAACTGCGCTACATCTCGAAAAAGAAAAAGCAACAGTCGGGAAGACTGCTGCTTTCCAGCTATAAGAAAACCTCTATGTTTTATTAAGAGAGTTTGTTGATGTACACTGCAATACCGCTCTTGAGGTTTGCTGCCTTGTTCTTGTGGATGATACCAACCTTTGCAAGCTTGTCGATCATCTTGTAGACCTTAGGAGCGTTAGCCTCGGCTGCTGCCTTGTCGGTTGTGTTACGAATCGCACGAATTGCGTTTCTTGTAGTCTTTGCATAATACTTATTATGCAATCTGCGCCTCTCGCTCTGGCGATAGCGCTTGTCTGCTGAAGCGTGGTTTGCCATTGTTCTTATTTTTTATATTTTTTCGTAGTCGGTAGGGGAATCGAACCCCTCTTGCAAGAATGAAAATCTTGAGTCCTAACCGATAGACGAACCGACCAAACTGACCATTTTTTACAAATGGGAGTGCAAAGGTAAGAAAAGTTTTGAAACTAACAAAATTTTCTGTCCTTTTCTTGCCTATTTCTGTTCTTTATCCCATGAGAAGGAATAGACGATTGCTTCCACATCCCTCAGAAGAGGCAGCTTGTCATACTTAGGTGCATATACGAATCCCTCGACTCCTACCATGTATTTTCCGTCTGGGCTATAGAGCACATGTGCGATGAACGGTCCACCCATATAGTCGTTCTCCAGATCCCACAGGCCTCTCATCTCTGCAAACTGAAGGTCCTTGTAACCAAGATACTGGATAGCAGGCTTTATGTGTTTGCTATGTATCATGTAGGAGTTCTCACGCATGCCAGGTATGTTTGCTTTCAGAGCCTCCTTGTTGTTCTCTATAAGACTTTCTGCATCCATCATGTCCACTCCCTTTTCGACAGGGTATTTGTATATGATGATGTTCTTTCTCTTTGACTGCTCTTCGTTGTGGGCGATCCAGATGAAGTCGTGTGTCTGCTTCATTATCCTGTAGTCTCTTGGAACCTCAATGGAGCCGTTGAACAGTTTCTGAACCTCATAGTTGATCACGTCGCTTGAGTATTCCTTGTTATTGTCTATGAGTCTTTCCCTCTCGGCATCCTCAATGGCATTGATGATGAGCTTGCTGTCCTTCTTGATCAGATCGATCGCTTCGTTGTAGCTTTTTGCTCTTATATCTATCACGCATTGCGGACGTGCCCAGATGTTCTTTCTTACCACGACTTCATTCTTGTTTGCCAGATCGATGTCGATACGGATGATATTCCTGTGCTGCTGGAACATACTGGTGAAGCCGGAAGGAGACACGTATGTCAGATCGAATCTTTTTTCGATCTGCGGGAGCATAGGATATTCTGCTGTAAGACTGTCCCTGAGAGTCTGTCCGAGGTCGCTTTCCCAGTAGTCCTTGCTTATTACTGTCAATACTTCTCCTGGCTTTCCAAGGATCGATGTGTCTTCCTCACAGGAGAAACTGCATAAGATTACCCATGCAATGAGAATCGGTTTCAGAAATTTCATGATATGGTGTTTAAATGTTTATCTTAACAATCTTGCAATGTCATTGCCAAATGCAAGGAACATAAGTCCGAAGATCAGCAGCATGCCTATCAGCTGCATTACGTACAGGAACTTGTCGCTAGGCTTTCTTCCTGTTATCATCTCATAAATGGTGAATACCATGTGTCCGCCGTCCAAAGCCGGTATCGGCAGAAGATTCATGACCCCAAGGATTATTGAGAGCATGGCTGTTATGTTCAGGAACAGAGCCCAGTTCCATTTCTTAGGCATTGCTTCGGTCATGGCTATCACGCTTCCGACAGATTTGTATGCTCCGGTACTTGGCTTTGCAATGAGTCTCAGGTCCTTGATCTGGCCGATGGTCATGTCATAGGCTTTTCTGCATCCGGCAGGAATCGCGCTCCAGAACGAGTATTCACGGATTTCAACCGGAGGGTTCTGCAGCATGACTCCGATGTTTCCCTCAGGACTTACGGCCATTGTAGAACTGAAAGTGACCGAGTCTCTCTTCAGTGTTACGTCAACCTGTCCTCCTGCATTCTCAGTGAGAACTCCAAGTCCGTCCTGTACATATCTGATCTGCACGGTGTCGATTGCAGTTACCTTGTCTCCGTCCCTGATGTCTGCCTGGGCATTAGGGGAGCCTTCTGCGATTCCGCTGATGGTAAAAGGAACAGCAAGCTCGAAGAGCTCAGGTGTATTGAGTATCTGCGGGATATATTTCTGGTCAATGTGGATGTCGACGGTGTCGTTGCCACGGATGACAGTGGCTGTGCTGACGAGGTTGCGGGCGATTTCGATCTGCATCATATGGAAATTGTCAGTCGTCTGACCGTCCAGATACAGGATCTGGTCTCCTGTCTGGAATCCCAGTTCTTCTGCGAGAGATGCCTCTCTGACATATATGCTGTTTCCTTCAGCCTTGTAGTAACCTTCGCCCCATTTGCCGAGGATGAAACTGTATATCAGAATGCCGAGGATGAAGTTGAACAATACGCCGCCGACCATCACAAGGAGTCTCTGCCAAGCGGGTTTGCTGCGGAATTCCCAAGGTTTAGGCTCACTTCCCATGAAGTCGGTGTCCATCGACTCGTCCACCATGCCGCATATCTTGCAATATCCTCCGAGCGGAAGCCAGCCTATTCCGTATTCGGTTTCCCATTCTGCAGCCTTGGGGAATAGTTTGAGGAACCATTTCGATCTGGTGCTGAACAGTCTGAACCCGCCGGCGTCAAAGAAAAGATAGAATTTGTCTACTCTGATTCCGAACAGCCTTGCAAAGGCAAAGTGTCCCAATTCATGGATGAGGACCAATATTGACAGGGCCAGTATTATCTGTATTATCTGCATTGATATTCTAGTTGTGTGATATTCTGTTTATTACTTCTTTTGCCTTGGCTAGAGTTGCTGTGTTGATGTTGTAGATTTCATCAAGAGTCGGGGTCGCTGCAAATTCCGCACCGTCCATACATTCCTTCACGACGTCGGTGATGTCATAGAAGCTGATTCTTTCCTGCAGGAATGCTGCGACAGCCGCTTCGTTGGCTGCATTCATTATGCAAGGCATGTTTCCGCCTTTCTCCAGAGCTTCGTATGCAAGTTTCAGTGCTGGGAACTTATCCGTATCCGGTGCAAAGAATGAAAGTGAACCGAGTGCCGCGAAATCAAGCTTTCTGCTGTCAAGCGTCAGTCTTTCCGGGAAACTGAATGCAAACTGTATGGCTTCCCTCATATCCGGATGTCCCATCTGGGCTATCACGGCGCCGTCAGCGTATTCCACCATCGAGTGTATTATGGATTCAGGGTGTATGACGACGTTGATCTTGTCTCCTGGGGTGCCGAAGAGCCACCTGGCTTCGATCATTTCCAGGCCTTTGTTCATCATTGTCGCCGAGTCAATGGTGATCTTGCTGCCCATGCTCCAGTTAGGGTGGTTCAGCGCCTGAGCTCTGGTCGCTTTGGCGATCTCATCCCTGGTCCATGTGCGGAAAGGTCCTCCGGATGCTGTCAGATGAATCTTCTCTATGTCAGCTCCAGCTGATCCCATGAGGCATTGGAAGATGGCAGAGTGTTCGGAGTCGACCGGCAGGATGCGTGCGTGGTGCTGCTTTGCAAGATTCATCACGATCTCTCCTGCTGCAACAAGTGTCTCCTTGTTTGCAAGGGCTATTGTCTTGCCGGCCTTTACAGCAGCGACGGTAGATGCCAGTCCGCTGAAACCTACCATGGAGGTAAGCACGATGTCTATCGTGTCGGATGTGACCAGGTCACACACAGACTGCATCCCGGCGAAAACCTTGATATAATGCGGCTGCAGCGCCTGCGCAACCTCATTGTACTTTTCTTCGTTGCATATTACGACATTGTTCGGCTCGAACTCCAGCGCCTGGCTGATCAGCAGGTCCGTGCTGTTGTTGGCTGTCAGGAGTTCTACCTCAAAAAGGTCCCTGTGCTGCCTGATGACATCAAGGGCCTGGGTGCCTATCGAGCCGGTCGACCCTAATATGGCTATGTGTCTTTTCTGCATCTGCTCTAGAAATTAATGTATTGGGTAGGGTCGACGCTCTCACCCTTGTACCATAATTCGAAATGAAGATGAGAACCTGTCGTCAGGTTGCCGGTGTTGCCTACCAGGGCGATGGCTGTGCCGGCCTTTACCTTGTCTCCTACATTCTTGATGAGCTTGTCATTATGCTTGTAGATGGAAACGATGTCGGCGTCATGCTGAATCTGGATGGTGTGTCCGGTTTCCTCGCTCCATCCCGTGTAGATTACTGTACCGTCGGCAATTGCATTGACTGCAGTTCCTTCTGATGCCGCTATGTCTACGAAAGGATGTATGGCGGGGTCATAACCCTGAGTGATCACTCCCTTGAGCGGGGCAAAGAAGTGCATTCCTTCAATAGGAAGGTTCCTTGAACTTCTGCCGGAGAGTTCGAACATTTCTTCTTCCTTCACCTCCTTTCTCAGCATCGAGTCTCTCTGCTGGAGGTATTTATGATCCTTCGCGGCTTCTGCCTGCTTCTGGCTGGCAGTTATAAGACTGTCGATATCGACAGCCCTGTCTCCTTCCAGAACTCTTCTGAGATTTTCCGAATATAATTCCCATTTGAAGATCACGCTTTCCAGCGAGTCTACCTTCATTGCATTCTGCGCAGCAGCTCTTTTCGTATGGGCGTCAGGATATCCTGGAATGAATGTCCTCAAAGGAGTGAATGCCACAAGGCAGAATATCATTCCGCATAACAGGATTGCAGCGCTGACCAGTGTTATTATGAAACTGGTACGGGTAAAGCGTACGGAACGCAGCTGCTGATGTGTTCTTGCATCGAGAAGTGACAGACGGAAATGCGTGGTCTTCTTCTCTTTATTCGTGTTGCTCATAATTAATTTTATAGTAACTTTGCATCCTGATGGACAGAATTATAGGCATAGATTACGGCAGGAAAAGGGTCGGTGTCGCGGTAAGCGATCCGCTCGGAATCTTTGCGTCTGCACTGGATACAGTCCAATCTGCAAAGATAATAGAATATCTTAAAAAATACGCCGAAACCGAGAATGTGGTGCTCTTTGTTGTGGGCTACCCTATCAATATGGACGGACGGCCTTCAGAGGCGGCGAAGGATATAGATGTTTTTCTGAAGCATCTGGCAAAAGCGTTTCCGGATATTCCTGTAAAGCTTGAGGATGAGCGTTTTACATCCGTCCTGGCGCATAGGGCCATGATAGACGGAGGAATGAAGAAGCAGGACAGGATGAAGAAGGAGTCTGTCGACAAGATCAGCGC
The DNA here is from genome assembly GCA_045539015.1 of Candidatus Cryptobacteroides sp. GTDB lineage: Bacteria > Bacteroidota > Bacteroidia > Bacteroidales > UBA932 > Cryptobacteroides. The sequence goes on along the minus strand of JAZQEN010000066.1, from coordinate 6,554 downwards.
GGCCATCATTTTGCAAAGTTACATGGACAGAAAGAAATAATAATACCAATAAATATGATACTACCAATATATCTATATGGATCAGAGGTCCTCAGAAACGAGAATGTTGACGCAGACCTCAACGACAAGGAGGGAATCGCAAAGCTTATCAGTGATATGAAGGAGACGCTGAAGGCGGCGGATGGCTGCGGTCTTGCAGCGCCTCAGGTCGGAGTCAACAAGAATATCGTGATCGTGGATGGAAGAGAACTCTCCGAGACCTATGACTATCTTCATGACTTCTTCCGTGTCATGATCAATCCGGTGGTTCTTGAGGAAAGCGAGGCAACGTGTGAGTATTCTGAAGGTTGCCTGAGCGTGCCTGGCATCTATGCAGAGGTTACCCGTCCTTCAAAGATCAAGGTGGAGTACTACAACGAGAATCTGGAGAAGGTGACAGAAGAGTTCGACAGGTTCGCCTGCCGTATGGTGCAGCATGAGCTGTCTCATCTGGATGGCAACCTTTTTGTCGATAATGTTTCACCACTGCGCCGCAAGATGATCTCACGTAAGCTCATGGCCATCTCAAAGGGCAATGTGCAGACCAGATATAAATCCAAGAGATAGCAACTGTCATTTCGAGCACACACTGACCAACTGTCATTTCGAGCGAGCGAAGCGAGTCGAGAAATCTAAAATATCAATATTATGGGAGCATTCCACGCATATGACATAAGAGGAATCTACAATGTGGATTTCAACAAGGATACAGCCTACAAGGTGGGCTTTTTCCTTCCGGAACTTCTTTCTGCAGACAAGGTTCTTGTCGGTAGAGATGCCAGAGTCTCCTCTCCGGAGATTCATGAATACCTTCTCAAGGGACTTACCGATGCGGGTGCTGATGTGTATGATATAGGCCTCAGTACCACGCCGATGGTATATTTCGGAACTGCAAACTATGGATTCAAGGCTTCTGTGCAGATCACAGCTTCTCACAATCCTGCCGAGTACAACGGCATGAAGGTGTCGCGTGAGAATGCACTTCCTGTGGGACTTGATACCGGTCTCGGCCAGATACGCGACTGGATCGAGAGCGGCCGCGAGTGCGTGCCTGCAGCTGTGAAGGGACAGGTTCATCCTATGGACATAAAGGCTGACTATCTGGCCTTCCTTCTCAAATACAAGGAGGACTGGTCAGCGCTGAAGATCGCTATGGATGTTTCCAACGGTATGGCTTCACTTTTCGTGCGTGACATATTCGGAGATCAGCCTGCCTACATATATGAGAATATGGACGGCAGCTTCCCTAACCATGAGCCGAATCCGCTCGTGCAGAAGAATGTCGAGGACCTCAAGAAACTTGTTTCCGAGACCAAGGCGGATATCGGAGTCATCTTTGATGGTGACGCAGACCGCGTGATGTTCGTCGATGAGAACAGCAGGTTCATCTCTCCTGACCTTATGATCGCAGTCCTTGGACACTACTTCCTCGAGGAGAGGGGAGAGAAGGGATATATCCATCAGGACATCAGAAGTTCAAAGGCAGTGGGCGAATATCTCGCACCTATGGGAGGAGTGATGAATACGTGGAGGGTGGGACGCGCGTATGCGGCCCTCAAGCTTCGAGAAATTGATGGAGTATATGGCGGCGAGCTCGCAGGTCACTATTACTTCCGTGACTTCTTCTACTCGGACAGCGGTCTTCTTGCAGCTATCCTCATCATCAATGTTGTAGCGAAGATGAAGGCACAGGGCGTTACCTTGAGCCAGTTGATCGGCCGTATAGAAAAATATCAGAACTCGGGTGAGATCAACTTCCGTCTTGAGGACAAGAAGGGAGCTATGGATGCAGTCCGTGATTATTTCATGCAGACAGAGAAGTCTACTGCATATATGGACTTTGATGGCTATCGTGTCGAGTTTCCGGACTGGTGGTTCAATATAAGGCCTTCTAATACAGAGCCTTACCTTCGTTTCCTCTGCGAGGCTACAACCAAGGAACTCCTTGATGAGAAGGTTGCGAAAGTGAGAGAAATTCTTGAAACACAATTCGGAGCAAAATAATGACATTCAATATCAGAAACGTAATAAGATTCTTTTTCGTCGGCATTGCGGCCCTGGCTGCTGCCGACGAACTTCGTGCAAATGGTCCGGTGAAGCTGGATACTCTGAAAACCCAGCTGGATGTTGTGCGTCCGGCATTGGAGCCTGTCGCTCCTTTGACCCGCTCGCCGTTTGATCCCGTGGATACATTGGATACAGCTAACGAGTACATAAAGATCATTCTGTACGGAGACCAGACATGGCAGTACTACAAGACCCCGGAATATCAGGGACTCAGCGGAGTCTTTGACGAATATTGGCGGGTCGGTTCGACAGAGCCATATGGCTTGGAACAGAGCGAACTTCCTGATCAGAGTGCCCTGTGGCTGGTTGATAGTCTGGATCAGTACCATTATCCATATACCGGTAAGATTTCATCGCGTGGCAAGTTCGGTATCAGACGCGGCCGCCGCCATCAGGGTATAGATCTGCCGCTCAAGGTCGGTGATCCGATCTATGCTACCTTTACCGGCAAGGTGCGTTTTTCAAGGTATAACAAGGGCGGCTATGGAAACCTTGTGATAATCCGTCACGAGAACGGACTGGAGACATATTACGCCCATCTTTCACAGAGGAATGTTGAGGAGGGAGACTGGGTAAACGCCGGGGATATTATCGGCCTAGGCGGTAATACCGGCCGCTCATCCGGTCCGCATCTCCATTTTGAGACCCGTTATATGGGACATGCATTCGATCCGCAGTGGCTCATAGACTTTGAAAAGGGAATCCTCCGTCACAGGCTCTTTGTCCTTAAGAAAAAGTATTTCAGTCCATACACAAGCTATGAGCAGAACTTTGACGACGAAGAAGCCAACGAGGCTGAGGACAAGAAGGAAGATGCAGAAAGAGAAGCAATGCGTTGGTATACAATCAAATCCGGCGACACTCTCGGCGGCATTGCCTATCGCAACAACACTACCGTCAAGGAACTCTGCCGCATCAACGGCATAAAGGCAGACGCCGTCCTCAAGATCGGTAAGAAAATCAGAGTGAGATAAATGAGAAGGTTTTTTATTATGGCCGCTCTGGCGCTTATGTCTGCGTCATTGCATGCTGAAGACCGTCCTAAACTCAAGCTTTTGAGTGATAAGAAGCTTGTGAAGATGGAGGTCGGTTCCCACTGTCAGGAGAAGAAAGGAAAGTGGGGCTATGCAGATTGGGAGGATAAGTTTATAATCTCGCCCATCTTTGATGCTGTGCAGCCGTTTAACCAGCGGGGACAGGCCTTTGTCGCTTATCGCGAAAATGAGAACGGGCCACTGATGTGGACTGTGATCGATAAGATCGGAATGTATCTTACTGAGGAGAATTTTGATACATATTCAGAGTTTGACGAGGTAGGTCTTGCGCTTGTCTGCCAGTCGGGGCGTGTGGGAATGATAGACTATTCCGGAAAAATGGTAGTCGGCTGTAAATATGACCGTTGCATCGAGCTGGGAGCGGCATATCTGTTTCATGATGAGGCTGATGGTGTTGTGCTTGTGGCAAAGGGTACAATGGATAAGCAGTATCAGGTGGAGACATACCCTGTAGGTGATGACGTGGTAGTTTGTGCTGGCGGGAGATATGGAATTCTCAGTACTGCGAATCTTAAGATGCTGATGCCGTTTGAATATGAGTCAATTGCTGTTCAGGCCGACGGCAAGTCGTATGTACTCGCAAGGAAATCAGCTCGATACCTTTATACAAACGGGGTGTTGTCCGATGCATATGATAAGGTTGAGGCCTGCTCGGGCTGCAGATATTTTATTGTCCACGATAGTAACGGTTATGGCGTCGTCATCCCGTCAGGAGAGGTCATTCTTCCGTGTTCACAGAAAGTGACCCCGGTTTTGGGCGATGAATATCATGCATACTATACAAGTAAAGGAATGGTGTATATCAATGCTGATGGCAAAATCTCCGTCAGCGGATATGACGATGTCTTGTATGGACGGCTGTCGCCGGTAAAATACGTTATGGATACTACTCTTCCGGATGAGTCGAAGAAGTATCTGACGGATTCGTTTGACAAAATCTTTGCAACCAAGGACTTTGCCAAAGTGGCGGAAAAGAAGTATGCACAGGAGTACGTTGCAGGCAAACGCCTGTTTGCTTTGGGTAAATCTACGGAAAATGGTCAGGTGTATGATATTGACAAGCGCACATACATTGGTATTCCTGCTGTTGTTGCCGGCGGCATGTGTGATGATGGCAGACCTTTGGTTATAGTTTGCAACGGGGATGAGACAGAACTGATGGATGTGAGTACTCTTGAGATGGTATTGCCGTCTATGGCGGAAGATGCGGCCGCAGAAGTTTCCATGACAACTGTCGATGGGGAGGTATATGAAGTCGTGAAGCGTAACTATCAGTATGGTCTGTACGACTCGACGCAAAAGAAACAGGTGCTGGATTATGATTATGATGAAATCAGTTTGCATGGCAGATATGCTTTGCTGAAGCAGCACTACTTCTATTGGATATATGACATCAGTGCGGGCAAACGTGTTCTGAGTGATACCTGGTTGCAGTCTGTATCGTTTGTGGATGACGATAAGGTCGCTCTGATGTGCGGTACTTCCTGCGGAGTATATGATCTGTCCGAATCATCATGGGTGCTCAATCTGAAACAATATGACAATATCAATGGAATTGAGCTGATGGGAAATTATATCAAAGTGTCGGCAGATGACAAGGTTGATGTATATGATGTCAGATCAGGAGAGTGCTTGTTTTCGCAGACATATGTGGAAGTAGATCTCCTTCATGGAACCGATCTCATCAGATTTTATAAATATTTCAAGGCGGGCCTGTATGATCTTTCTCATGGAAAAGTAGTGCTTGAGGCAAAGTATAGTCCGGCGGTTTATTACAGTAATTATCAGCTGATGGAGTTGAGTCCGGACGATAAGTCATATGGATTGTATGATCTTCTCAACAAGTGCTGGACTTTTGAACCGGGAAAGTATAAGGCTGAGCTTGTATTTGCGGGTGGAGATCTGTTGTGTAAGGAAGGAAATGTTCTGAAGATCTTCGATTCCGAGACCAGAACATTCCGGTCTGTGTCTGATGTGTTTGGAATTCCATTCGAGTGTGAGACTTTGGATCTGTCAAAAAAGGAAGATGGATGGATTGCTGTGAGGACTGGTGGGAAATGGGGCTTGTTTAGTATAGTAGAGAAGCAGCTGGAGGTGCCTTGCGAGTATGATTGTATTTGTCCGCTGTTCAAATAGGAGGAGATCAAGATGAAAAAGTTATTTATAATACTATCTCTTTTGGGATGCATGATTTCTGTCGCAGCTCAGGATAGAAATCTGGAAAGTGGTAAATTTTGTTATTCATGCGGTAATTATCAGGATGCATTGAAGCATTTCCAAAAAGCAGCAGCAGAGGGTTATGGTGAGGCATATTATTATATGGGCAAGATATATCATGAGTGCGAGGATCTTGATATGAGAAACTACCCGGCAGCGATGGATATGTACATGAATGGACTGCTCTGCGGTTTCCATCTGGGAGAGTCGGAAATCGGTGATATGTATTACTCAGGTCTTGGCGTGGAGAAGGATTATGATAAAGCTCTCGAGTATTATCTCAAAAGTAATGCGCGCGGTCTGTCCGATGCCAATTATATGTTGGCGAATTGCTATTTCTACGGACATGGCACTGCGCTCGATCACAAGAAGGCATTTGAATTATACAAGAGCCTGGTAAATCATGATTATCTGTTCTCGTACGATTCTGTTCCCGTGGACCCGGCATACATGCTGGGACTGTGTTATGAATATGGTTTTGGCTGTGAGAAAAACATAGAGATGGCATTGCTGTGTTATGGCAAAAGTCATGACCTTGCATTGATCCGTGGTGCTCTGTTAATGGACGCCTTGGAAATGAGGCATACCGGTGATTTGCCAGGAGCGAAACATGGAAACTATGGCGATAAGATCGACTTCCTGGAGACTGCTATCAAGTCCTGGAGAACGGAAAATGAGGTTGCCTATTTCTTCAGTGCATATTGGACTATGATGAGTATTACGCCTGATAAACGTAAGATAGATGAAACTCCATATGTGGACAATAAATGGAGATATGATATATTTAAAAGGCTGACTTATGCTGCGGATAGAGGATATGCTCCGGCGCAATATGCTTTGGCAGACTGCTATGAAAACGGCTGGTTTACCTCTGTCAATCTGATGAAGGCGGCTGAATGGCGTGAGGCGGCAGATTATGGTAATTCCTGGAATGACTTTATGGAGTCTCTGCCGTATGAAATAAGGTAATGATGCCATTTTTAGTGGGTATTTATCATAGAGAAGAGTGTGAAGTGACGCGTCACTTCACACTCCTCTTCTGTTCCTTGTTTCTGAAGTACAGGTACCATTTGACAAAGTCCCTGTGGTGCTCAAATGAGAGTCCACGATGCAGCCTCATGTGGTCTTTCAGATGGCCGAAAAAAGACTCAAGGGCATTGGTTGTCTTTGGTATGT
>JAZQEN010000065.1:0-4367 GCA_045539015.1 Candidatus Cryptobacteroides sp. | reverse complement strand
TCCGCTCCGCTGCACTCCATCAGAACGCCAATCCTCTTCCCGTCAATAATATCCCCGCCTTCGGCCAGGATATATAAAGGAAAAGCGGTCTGGAGACTTTCGCCTTTCTCCTCCGGCAAATCTTGCGAACTCCGCGATTTTACCTACGGCGAAAATCTCTACGTTCTTATGCAAGATTTCCCTCCTCCGAAAGTCAAAAGACTCCAGCTGTTCAATGCCCCCGACCCCACAGGGGAGAATGACCGACAGAGAGCAGGCCGTGCCTCGCTTAAGCCATAGTGCGGACCGGCCGAAACATAACATAATCGGACCTTAATTGTGTAACAAATCAAGAGCTGCGCTGTGATTTGTTTTCGCTGGCGCACACAATTCCGATTATGTTAAGTGTCTGCGTAATAACCCGTTTGAAAGTTGGTGCTGGTAATGCTCTCTGTCGAGGCGGCTGGCAATAATGAGCCTCCCTCAAGGACTAACGCGCTCCAAGTCCGTCAGGAGGCTCAGGACTTTCGGCGATGCAATATCAAAGTTGATGCTCTTATGAACGTTGGTAAGTAAGGGAAGGAATGTCTCTTTGATGATGGCCGAAAGTCCGAAAAGAAATTGCCAGCCTTAGCAGCACGGCTGCGGGCTTTCCGTAAAGTCTTTTCCTCTTCCTCCGCAAGCTCCGTCAGAAGAAAAGCCTTTACTGAAAGCAAGGTATCGGCAGGAGCCGATGAGTTATGTCGGGGCTAGACGCTTCGCCGCCCCGACCATCTCGTATCAAGGTCAGAAGGCTCTACTGCTTAGTGACTGCTTGTGCCAGTGGCGGAGTGACCGTTATCTCCCGTATCAAGGTTGTCCGTCCGCCACCTGCCGCGCCCTACGGGCTTGCCCCCTATGGCATTTGCCGTCAGTTTCCGCATCTGCTGACGCAGACGCGAAAACCGCCGTCAAACACCATAGGCCAAGAATGACTGACGTACGCCAGAAGGCTCCTGCCAGCAGTGACCGCCATCACACGCCCGGAAGAAATCACCGGCGCGATATATATATAAACAATGTGACAGAAGTCCTGACCGGACTTCCAGAATAATGTTCCTGAAACCCTTTCGAGGTCCCTATGAGTTACCTCTGTGCTTAAGACTTATAAAGTATCTTGATACCCTATATTTCTATGCTTGTTGACAGTGGATTCTCTTTTGATCTGTGGCCACTGTTTGCATCGATGAGGAAATACTTCATGTGTACCTGGTACTCCTTGAGATCGAGACTGCATACGGAACGGAAGTCGTGAATGACAAACGATACAAAACCCTCATCAGACAGGACACCGACATAGTTCCTGAACTTCCCTCGGTGGACACTGAAGCCAGGTGCGGTGAGCTGGATCTTGCCGATGATCCGGAGTCGGTCGCTGATTGTGTCGCCATTGATTCGGAAGGATATCTGCAGGTCGGTTCCGTTGAGGACTGCTGCAGATGCAAGTTCCAGGCACACTATAGGGAAGTCCGGCAAGGGTCGAGGTTCCGGAACACGTTCCTCACCGATGCAGGCGAGTCCGTGGTATGCGGACATGAACAGATTATATCCGCTGATGTGGCTGCTGGTGTTGAACGGTGGCCGTTTGGATCTGACTGACTTCGCCAAGGCGTTCCACTCCAGCTGCTCATCGTGCCCGAGGTTCCTCCACTCCCGGAGTCCTCGCTGATGGATAGACAGCTGCACCTGCTGCCCCGCAGTACCGGGAAACACAGGCTTCGCCTTCGTCCTGTAATAACACTCTCCGTCCTTATGGAAAAACGTAACGTTCCCGACTGAAGCATAACAGTCCGAGAACCTGGAATTAGGAATATATTTCGGCATAGTCTTAAGGTTAGGAGATGCAAAGTTACAGAAAATGTCTTGTACATAGCAAAACAAGGTGCCCGTTGGGGCACCTTGAATTGTTCTTACTTAAGTGTAACTGGGTTAAGCCATGATTCATCTGGCTTTGCAACCAACCTTGCATCTTGATATCCGGTTTCCAGATCCAGGATGGTTCTAGTTATATAGATCTTATTCTCTGCATCTGTTTGCAATACCAACGCAAAATCCGGAGAGGTGTTGTATGTTCCATCTAAGAAAATCGGCATCAGGAATGAAATCCTGTCGAATTTTGGGTAATAGATAGGAACAATATATTTATAGTTTCTCTGAGCAATGGCAACAGCATAGTCTATCGCATCGTAAAGTTTCCTTGCCAGGGTGTATGGGTTCTGTTCTCTCATGTTGGCAGGGAACCTATCTTTTCTTTGCTCGATGATATGTGTTAAAGAGTCATAGTTCTTGTCAATCATCCATGAGGTGTTAAATATTACCTCGTTCACATCGTCAAAGAACTTCGGCGGCTCGGGGACCATACCTTCGAATCCATATCTTCTGAGTTCTGCATAACTCTCTTTGGAAGTACGAATAGGTTTCATGTAAACCTCAATGTCTTCTGCAGCGTGAACTTCCGCAATAATGTAGATATCCTGAAAGAATTTATTCAGAAGATTCGTATTGAAGATGATGTACTTGCCATCCTTGCTTTTCAATACCTTGTTTTCCTTCTTGAGTCTTACAAAGACTGTTTCCAGATAGCTCTTAAGAATAGGGTGCTTAATCACTGTCGTCTTGTTACGGTACTTCCAGCTTTCAGGAATTGTTGCCTGGGCGATGTCCTCCAAGAAGGCCTGACACTCATCAATGTTCTCAAAATAGAAATCTCCCATCTTGAAGAGGTAAGACATCTTGTTCTTCAATTGTGCATAAGCTCTGAGTTCCTGCATTGTTCCCCAGGTGACACCATCAAATCTGCCATTCTCGTTCTTTTCAAACCATCCGTAGATGGGTTGACCGTTAAGGGTATATCCCGTGTCAAAAGCTTTATACATAGCAGATGACTCTGTGGCATACCTTCCATTTGCGGCCTTTTCGAAGCCGTTTTTATTAAGCAATAAGATTGTGGCTTGATTCGCTCTTTCACGAATCTCTTGAGATGTTGGCTCGTGCTCAGTATCGCTAAGCAACTCTTGGAGCTCTTTGATGTAAACGCCGCCTTTCAGATTTGCGACATAGCCGATTTTTAAGAGGCCATCGGGAACCTTTGTAGGAGTTGTCATATTCTCCATAATTATAATCCCTTTCATGTCAAATACATATTGGCTTCTAATCCGTCTCCGACATGAAAGGTCTTATTTGAAGAGCCGGTGAAGCTTTGAAAGTGGCTTCATTTACGCCACTATGTTCACTCATTTTGTGGCTAGCTTTTCATTACAATAGGTTGAAAAGCATTGCTTGACAAAGTTAAGAAAATTATATTCAAATTTCATAATATTTTTTACTTCGGCTTTTTATTAAATATAAAGTATAACTTTATATTACAAAATACAACATATTTATCTGTAGTGATTTATAAAATAATTATTATCTTTGCCTTTGGAATTGAGAGGGCTGCACAGTAGCCTTATGATCGTAAAACCCTCAATAGCCTTCAACGACTTCGCCGGCACAGCGAAGGATGTCACCGCCCGCAATGTCAAGGGCCGCAACATCCTCTCATCCCGTGCCCAGCATTCCAAGATAGTAACTCCTGCTCAGGCAGTCTCACGCAACAGACTATCCAGGATCTCCCGCACATTCCGACAGCTCTCCGATTCCCAAATTAACCGGTGGGAGATCTTGGCTGGTCATATGAAAGGAATCTCTACCCTCGGCCAAGCCGCCGAAATGACAGCTCACAACGCTTTTGTCCGCATCAACTCCAACCGTGCGATGGTCGGCATGCCTCCGCTTGAGGATGCTCCAGATTATATTGGTGATGTGCCGGAAGTCGAATATGAGGATTTCTGGATCACTCCGGAGAGGATTGTCTTTGTCAACATCCAGCAGCCCTCAGATGACCATGTTCTAGTATTCAAAATGACACAGTCATTGAGTCCTGGAGTGTCCTCCGGATGGGGTCAGACAGTCATCATCTCTCCCGGTCTAGAACCAGAATATGGAGATGCGGAACTGACGGAACTATATACCGAAGCCAAAGGCTACACGTTGGAATCCGGGAAAAAGTATTTCTGTGAATTCTATTGGCTGGACAAAAACACCGGCTTTACAGGTGAATCAATGACCTTGAGTGCAATTTGTAAGGAGACTTCCGTAGGCTATGATGCTCCGTATGTTCCGAGGACAATCATCGAGATCGATGAGGCTTACGATGATTTCACACGCTGCTATTTTGGCGATGTGGAGGTCGGACTGGTCAAAGGATCTGCTCTCGCAAATGGAAAGTTCATATATGAGTGGAGAAATACCAGGGTGAATATGTATGTGGAGGATGTGACTTTGCCTCCAGGTATCTTCCCTTGTGA
>JAZQEN010000064.1:0-49432 GCA_045539015.1 Candidatus Cryptobacteroides sp. | reverse complement strand
TAGTGTACGGGGGGATAACGGCTTGGGAGCCAGTCTTTTCCGCAACCCTCGTGCCCCTTTGGGGGACCACGAGGATTGCGTAATTATTTGATTGACAGTGTTTTGCCCGCCAGCGCATTCTTGTGGCTTGAAGGCATTGGAAATATACCCTGAATGACTATATTTGCGGAAAATATAAAAAATGACAGTATGGAACGGGATGGAATTTTCCAAGTGGCGGAGAGATATGTGAATTGTACGGGCAGGTCGATTTTCCTGACCGGAAAGGCGGGAACTGGAAAGACCACGTTCCTTAAACATATTACTCAGACGACCTCGAAGAGGTTCGTCGTTCTGGCTCCGACAGGAGTTGCCGCCATCAATGCAGGCGGCAGTACTATACACTCCTTCTTTCAGCTTCCCCTATGTCCATATCTTCCTGATGTCAAGGAACTTGTCACAGAATATCAGATGCCGGAGCGTTATAGGAGCCTCCGTAAGGAAAGGCAGAAGATCATCCGTACATTGGACCTGTTGATCATTGACGAAATCTCAATGGTCCGTGCAGACCTGCTTGATGCCGTAGATATGACCATGAGACGTTACCGTCATAATGACAAGCCTTTCGGTGGAGTACAGCTGCTTATGATAGGTGACGCTCAACAGCTTTCTCCTGTGGTCAAGGACAGTGAGAGAGGATTCATGAACCAGGTTTATCCTTCTCCTTATTTCTTCCATTCCAAGGCTTTGCAGAAACTCCAGTATGTGACGATCGAGCTGCAGAAGGTCTACCGTCAGAAAGATGCCAGATTCCTTGAAGTGTTGAATGCCGTCCGTGAAAACAGGGTGACTCAGAGCGTGTTGGATACGCTGAATTCCCGGCTTCATGCATATGATGACGATGGGGAAACCATAAGACTGACCACTCATAATGCCCAGGCTGACGAGGTCAATTCTATGAAGCTGGATGAGCTTCCCGGGGAGGTCCGCATGTTTGAGGCGAACGTCGAAGGCGAATTCCCCGAAAATACATATCCGGCTGATTATGTGCTTTCTCTCAAGGAGGGGGCACAGGTCATGTTCATAAGGAATGATCCGGAAGGTGAGTACTATAACGGTAAGATCGGTAAGGTTGTATCTATAAATCCCAATGCGACCGTGGAGGTCGAGTGTGCTGACGGTACGGTTGTTTCAGTTGCTCCGGTGGAATGGGAAAACGTGCAGTATGGACTCAGTGAAGAAGGGGAGATAGAGCTTAATGTCCTAGGACGGTTCCGGCAGTTGCCCTTGCGCATTGCATGGGCAATAACCATACACAAGAGTCAGGGCCTTACCTTCGATAAGGTGATCATAGACGCTGCGGGAGCCTTTGCCTTCGGGCAGGTATATGTTGCACTGTCGCGTTGCAGGTCTCTCGATGGAATATCTCTCGAGTCGCCGGTCCGCCTTTCCGGGATATGTTCGGACATGCATGTAGCCTCTTTCAATGAGTCCATGCCATCTGTCGAATCTGTATCAGGCAGTCTGGATGATGAGGAATACAGATACCGTTATGATGTCCTGTGCGAGCTTTTCAGTCTGACTGAGGCTGTAAGACTGCTTGAACGTTATAGGAAATCATGGACAGGTACAGTCGAAAAGGTGTATGGGTCCGAATACTCCGGATTGATGGCACGCACACAGGTCCTGGAGGATGCCGGCGAGGTGTCACGTAAGTTCCAAAGACAGTTGAGAAATATCCAGCTGTCCCGAATGGCAGATGATTCCTATCTGAATGAACGACTTGTCAAGGCATCTGAGTATTTCAGCCCGATCCTGGAGGATGTATATGAATATGCCGGCAGGTGTGCCTCTCTGTCGATTGATAACAAAGAAGTAAAGTCCAAGGCAAAGGAATGTGCCGAACAGCTCCTGATATGTCTTGACATCAAGTGCCGTGCTATGGCATGCGTGAAAGAAGGACGCTTTACGATAGATGAGTATGCCCGCATCCGGACAGAATGCAATCTGGAGGAAAGAGTCCTCAAATCCCCGTCCCGCAGGACCAAGTTGGAGGCCTCTCCGGAAACTGTTAATGAAGAACTCCGTGACAGACTCCAGCAGTGGCGCTCGGACAGGTTCAAGAAGGATAACGTCCCGGCTTACACCATCATGCACCAAAGTACCCTCATGGCAATCGCTTCCCTGATCCCTCATACAAAGAAAGAACTCCTCGCCATCAAAGGCTTCGGTGAAGCCAGCTTCCAGAAGTATGGCGAAGAGATCCTGACCATCACAGCGGAATTCACAAGCCATCAGTAGTTTCTGACAAACTCACCTTGCTTGTTGATGTAGACCCATTTGTCCCACCAGAGGAACTTTTTTGATCTGGTGACAAGAGCCAGACCGTTCTGGAAGTCCCTGGCCTTCTTCCAGACAAACGGAATCACGACATCGCCTTGTTTGTTGATGTAGCCCAGCTTCTTGTTCTCAAAACTTTGCACAGCTGCCAGACCTTCGCTGAACATGCTTGCTTCCTTCCATTGAAAATCGATGTCGATGTTTTTTGTCCATCGGTTCATGAACCCGCACTTGCCTTCGTCATTCTTTACTGCAATCAGTGATTCGCTGCAGAATCCCATTGCCTTCCATTCGCATGGAATGACCAGCTCACCGTATTGATTGATCATGCCGTATCTTCCATTCTGCTTGACTTTGGCCAACCCGTCATGGAAGTCCCATCCATCTTCCCAGATGCACGGAGAAATCATTTTGCCCCTTACGTCCATATATCCGACGAGATTCGTCTTGTCATCAACGACGGCGACCAGATATTCAGTCAGTATTCCGACATTACGCCAAATGCATGGAATCACTTCGTTTCCACGTCTGTCAACGAATCCCCACTTTTTTGTCGTCTTGTCTTGAGCCATAGCCAGCCCGTGCCTGAAGTGGCTTATGTGGGAGTAATTTTCATTAGTGATCACCATGTGACCATAATGGTCTGCTATGCCCTGGAATACATGACCTCCCCCTTTGACAAGAGGGCTGAATTGCGGATGAAGTCCTTGGTAGTCAATTTCCTTCTGCTCTTTGTCAGCCTTGGCTCGTGCAGCCATCGTCTCCATATAATCTTCCCGATCCGGCCCGCAGTAGCCCGGTTCGTAATGGTCACGCCAATATAAAGGATCGGTCTTGTCTGTGATCTCAGTCTGAACGTCCTGGTCTTCCATCAGAAAAGGATAGACCATGTTTCCATCTTCATCAACATATATTCCGGATACTCCAAGTCCTGTGAATGAGTAATCTTTCTTTTCTTCTGACATATTATATGATTCCGTTCTTGACTTTTGTTATTGCATCATCAATTGCTCGGGCAACATTGCATCCATGTTCGTATGGAAAACTGCCACGAGTGGAGGACTGCACACAATTGATTTTGATTGTTTTGACCGGATGATCCCGGAGGACTATCAAGACATCAACCTTATACTCCTCAGGTCCTCCCGGGTCAGAAGTTCCTGGAGTTTCCTTTTCGACAATCTTTACTTCTGCTATCTGATCAAGCGTGAACTCTATCTGCTTTTTGGGAGTTATGTATGTGAGCTCCTGTGAGTTGACGTCAATTGCGATGAAGTCGTAAACATGATTAACGAGTACCTTGTGAACATGTCGGTCTGAGTAGGCCTGGACCTTAGTGTTGAATTTGGATCCCTGGATCTTTGCTATGGCCACAGCAATAATCACCACAGCAACTAAAAACGCTATAAAACAGAGTATTATCATATTTACCGCCCTTTTGTCATTCTACAATTTCACCCTTTGTATTGATGCGAACCCATTTGTCCCATAAAAGGAACCGTTTGGAGTTTGACACAATCGCGATTCCGTTCTCGAAATTCATGGCCTTTTTCCAGATAGGAGGAATGATGACTTCTCCTTTTTTGTTGACGTATCCAAACAGATTGTTGAAGTCCTGGACTATTGCCATGCCTTCATGGAATGGCCACACTTCTTTCCATTGGCAAGGAATCACGATCTCCCCTTTGGAATTGATGTATCCACACCTGTCTTCTTCATTTCGGGCTCCCATCAGGTGTTCTCTGTACTCACCCAGCCCCTTCCAGACGCATGGAATCACCTGTCTGCCGCGTGTGTCTATCATCCCCAGCCTTCCATCAGCCTTGACTCTGGCCTGGTAATCCTTGAATTCCCAACCGTCTTCCCATATGCAAGGTATCACCAACTTGCCTTGTACATCGCAATATCCACAGAGGCGCGTATGGTCGTCCTGGACGCAAGCAAGATACCCGCTGAAGTTTCCGGCACTGTTCCAGATGCAAGGTATTACCTCGTTTCCATGCCTGTCAATGAATCCCCACTTTCTGGTCACCTTATCCTGAGCTCTGGCCAGTCCGTTGCAGAACTGATCGACAAAGTGGTATTTCTCATTTCTGATGATCAATCTTCCTGTACCGTCTGCAACACCTCTGAATGCTTTAGATGCTCCAGGTTCAAAGGCTGGATGTATTCCCTGAAGGAGAATCTCCTTCTGTTCCTTATCCGCTCTGGCTCTTGCAGCCATCATTTCCATCCAAGCTTCACGATCAGGTCCGCAGTATCGCGGATCGTAGTCGAAAAACCAGTAATCAGGATTGGTCTTGTCATTGAGTGCTTCCTGAACACCGACATTCTTCAATTTTTCAGAAGCCCATTTCCTAAGGACTGGATCTGCAGGCTTGTAGCCTTCCAGTTCAGAAGGACTGTACATGTTCCCCTCTTCATCTTCCCATAATCCTGACTCTCCCAACATTCTAAACTTATCTGCCATAGCTCGTGTGATTAGATGTTACATTTAAATGTTTGAGGCTAAATTTAATAATTAATATCAAATTCTCTCCGAAATTATTCTCAGAGTTGAGCCTATATATACTAAAAGAGCCAGAAGTGACATAGAACGACGCTTTGGGCAAATTGTTGTGGCCGGTTTACTGAATGGCATACAGAGGGTAACATGTCATTTGATCCTGTACGATATTCGGCTTCATCGATTTCGACCGAGCGCCCACTGTCATTTCGACCGGGCGACTCCCACTGTCATTTCGACCGAGCAGAGCGAGTGGAGAAATCTGTATGCTAGTTATGTGCGGCACCGTCGTCGGAATATACGGTCTCCGACGACTACAGTCAGGCGCTGCGGGGAGCTCGACCCTGAAGGGCTCTCCTCTTCACGGATGACAGGGGAGTTCTTGGGATGACAAAGGAGCATTTCATACGGAAACCCCACCATTGAGTACAGTAACCTCTGCCGTTTTGTTTTTTGTCAATAAAAAATTACCTTTGAGTTGGTCTATAGAATTCTCAAATCTTATAAATAATTATGCATATGAAAAAGCTATTGTTGTTAGCACTTTTCTGCTTGGTAGGCAGTGGTGTTTATGCTCAGAAGAATTCTCACAATGGTCACGAATGGGTAGACCTTGGTTTGCCATCTGGTTTGAAATGGGCTACGTGCAATGTAGGTGCTTCTCGTCCAGGAGATTATGGAAAGTATTATGCCTGGGGCGAGACTACAACCAAGTCGATATATACGCTTGATAATTGTGCGTCAAAGGATCAGTCATGGGGAGACATAGGAGGAAACTCCAGCCGTGACGCAGCGACCGCCAACTGGGGCGGCGACTGGCGCCTGCCGACGAAGAAAGAATTTGAGGAACTGCGTGAACACTGTACCTGGGAATGGACAACTCAGAACGGTCACAACGGTTACAAGGTTACCAGTAAGAAGAACGGCCAGAGCATCTTCCTCCCTGCTGCGGGCTGGCGCTACGATGCTTATGAGAGCCGCGTTGGTTCGGACGGCTACTACTGGAGCTCTACGCCTGACGAGATCAGTGCCGACAACGCGTGCGACCTCTACTTCAGCGAGGGCTACCACTTCGTGGATTGGGACTACCGTTTCGACGGGCGCAGTGTCCGCCCGGTCCTAGAATAGAAGAAACAGGCGGGAGCCTGTTCATTGATTTATTTGATTTATTTACGTGCTGCATTTAAGGCAGCACGTTTTGTTGAATAAAATCGTGTCTGTGCAGCGGGTTGACAATATTTATGTAAAGATCCTTCTCTAGCGCTCAGGATGACAGAGATGCGCTCAGGATGACAGTGTGTCATGCGAGCTCAGGATGACAGTGGGGTGCTCAGGATGACAATTCTGTTGTCCGAGATCTAACTGTTTTTATGGACACGCACTGTGCTGTCTATTAATTGTTTAACCATCAAGACGGTGGGTCAAAATGACCCACCGTCTTGATGGTTATTTCGATGAACGTCAAGGTATTGCGTGACCATGCGGGCATTGTGAATGGTAATTTGTGGACCCTCTAGATGTGCAGTGTAAATTACAACGATATGTAAATTGAGAGTGTGCGTAAAGGGGTAAGGAATTTGCCCTTTACGCACACTTGGTTTCGATCGTTATGTCTTTTGTGCACGAGGTCCCGATGGGGAGGCCTTTCGTGCATGGGAATCTGCCTTTTAACGGCGACGGCCGAAGCCCTTCATCATGTTGCCCATAGGGCCTACTCCCATGACGCTCTTCATCATCTTGCGGGTTCCTTCGAACTGCTTGAGGAGCTTGTTGACTTCCGGGAGTGATGTGCCGGAACCGTCTGCTATTCTCTTGCGGCGGCTTCCGTTGAGGCATTCCGGATGTTCGCGCTCATATGGGGTCATCGAGAGGATGATCGCCTCGACACCCTTGAAAGAGTCATTGTCCATATCAACATCCTTCAGAGCCTTACCCATGCCCGGAATCATAGATGCGAGATCCTTGATGTTACCCATCTTCTTGATCTGTTGGATCTGCTGGTAGAAGTCCCAGAGGGTAAACTGGTCCTTGGCGATTTTCTTCTTGAGTTCGCGGGCCTGCTTTTCGTCAAACTGTTCCTGGGCTTTCTCAACGAGGGAAACGACGTCTCCCATGCCGAGGATACGGTCTGCAATACGGGTAGGATGGAATACGTCAAGCGCCTCCATCTTCTCTCCGGTGCTGACGAACTTGATAGGCTTGCCGACTACTGCCTTGATGGAGAGTGCGGCACCACCGCGGGTGTCACCGTCCATCTTGGTGAGCACGACGCCGTCGAAATCAAGTCTGTCGTTGAATGCCTTTGCTGTCTCAACTGCATCCTGACCGGTCATCGCATCGACAACGAAGAGTGTTTCTGTAGGCTTTACGGCAGAGTGAAGAGCTGAAATCTCGTCCATGAGCTCCTGGTCTACAGCAAGACGTCCGGCGGTATCGACGATGACTACTGAGTAACCTTCTGACTTTGCCTTCTTTATTGCATTCTGAGCGATCTGGATCGGATCCTTTACGCCTGCCTCTGAGTATACTTCCACTCCGATCTGCTCTCCGAGCACCTTCAACTGGTCGATAGCAGCAGGACGGAAGTAGTCGCAGGCTGCAAGGAGGACCTTCATGCCTCTCTTGCTCTTGATGTTGAGTGCGAGCTTGCCCGAGAATGTGGTCTTACCGGAACCGTTCAGACCGGCTACGAGCACGACTGCAGGCGAACCCTTGATGTTGATGTCTGAAGATTCGCTTCCCATCAGTGCTGCCAACTCGTCGTGAACGATCTTCACGATCATCTGCTGAGGCTTCACTGCAGTGAGGACGTTCTGTCCGATGGCTTTTTTCTTTACATCATCGCAGAACTGCTTGGCAATCTTGTAGCTCACGTCGGCGTCCAGAAGGGCGCGGCGGATGTCCTTCATCGCCTCCGAGATGTTGATCTCGGTGATCTTTCCTTCACCTTTGAGGATCTTGAAGGATCTCTCCAGTCTTTCACTTAAATTTTCAAACATATTGTTTATTTTTTTTACATTTTCATATTTCAGATCCTTCGCTGCGCTCAGGATGACAGTGTGGCGCTCAGGATTACAATGGCGCTCTGTGTTTAAGATCCTTCGCTGCGCTCAGGATGACAAGGGGGGACGCTCAGGCGAAGTAATCGACTAACGCCGGGCCCTTGTCAAGCTCATCGCTGAATACGGACGGCGCCAGGTCCTTCATGTTATATCTGCTGGCCATCACCTGTCCGTATGCTCCTGTGCTGCGTATTGCCATCAGGTCGCCACGTACGCTCAGCGGCAGCAGTCGTCCTGCGCCCCATACGTCGCTGGATTCGCAGACAGGACCGACGATGTCATATGCCTGATGGGTAGGGTAGAACGTCCTCTGTGCAGCCGAAAGGTTCTCGATCTTATGGTAGGCTCCGTATAGAGCCGGCCTGATAAGGTCGTTCATACCTGCATCCATGATCAGGAAATTCTTAGTCTCTCCGCTCTTGACGAAAAGTACGCGTGAGATAAGTGTAGCACATTGTGCAACCAGCGAACGTCCCGGCTCCACATGTACCGTCTGATCCTCCCGGCGGCAGATGTTCCCGGCTATTGTCCTGAACCATGTCTGGAAATCAGGAATCGCATTCTCATCCGGGTCGTCGTAGTCTACGCCAAGACCTCCTCCGAGATTGATGTTGTTGACCTTAAGCCCTTTGCGTTCAAAGTATGCGACGATATCATTAACTCTCTGACACTCAAGTGCGAATACCTCATCGACTCTTGTGATCTGGGAGCCGATGTGGAAGTGCAGACCGATGAAATTGATATGCTGGCTCTGCTTCAGGATGTCGATAAGCTTATCAAATTCATGCTGTGATATTCCGAACTTGTTTTCATAGAGACCAGTAGTGACGTACTTGTGTGTATGGGCGTCGATATCAGGATTGATTCGTACAGATACATTGGCCTTCAGTCCATGGACACGTGCCATCTCATTGATGACGTAAATCTCCTGCAGAGACTCGCAGTTGAATGCCTCGATTCCAAGCTGAAGCGCACGGAATATCTCCTTATCGCTCTTGCCGACTCCTGCGTATACGATCTTGTCTGCAGGGAAACCGCAGGCATGTGCATGAAGCACTTCGTTGCCGCTCACGCAGTCTGCTCCGAAGCCCTTGGAACTGATATATTCCAGAATTCGTCGCTCGGCATTCGCCTTTACCGCGTAATGAATCTTAATGTCGTATTTCTGAGCCAGTTCCGCAGCAAGGTCGACCGTCTTGTGCAGCAACTCCATATCATAATAATAGAATGGTGTAGCTATTTTATCGAGTCTTTCTATAGTGTTGAAATCCAGCATCTTACCTATTTAAAATCACCTTTGTTAAGTCAATCGTCGGAATTTGTCCGAAAAACGATTGCAAAAATAGCGAAAAAATCCGTAATTTCGCAGAATATATGGAGATTCCTCGACTGCGCTCGGAATGACTAAGTGAGGCTATACTGTCATTCCGACCGACCGAAGGGAGTGGAGAAATTCAAGCAAATACTAACGTAATTAAAAAATAGCAAAATGAAAGGACCTATTTCACAGTTCATTACACATCACTATCGTCATTTCAACTCTGCTGCTCTCGTAGATGCAGCAAAGGCATATGACGAGCACATGAACAAAGGTGGCAAGATGATGCTTGCCATGGCAGGTGCAATGTCTACAGCTGAGCTCGGTCTCTCACTCGCTGAGATGATCCGTCAGGACAAGATCCAGATCGTGTCCTGCTCGGCAAACAACCTTGAGGAGGATATCATGAACCTCGTGGCTCACAACCACTACTACAGGGTTCCTAACTACCGCGACCTTACACCTGAGCAGGAGAAAGAGCTCCTCAACAAGCATATGAACCGTGTCACAGACACATGTATTCCTGAAGAGGAAGCATTCCGTCGTCTTGAGGACCATCTCCTTGACGTATGGAATGAGATGAAGGCAACAGGAGAGAGACTCTTCCCTTGGGAAGTGATCTACAAGCTCCTGCGCAGCGGCGTTCTCGAGCAGTATTATGAAATCGACCCTAAGGACAGCTGGGTGCTTGCAGCATGCGAGAAGAATATTCCTATCGTAGTTCCTGCATGGGAAGACTGTACTACAGCAAACATCTACACTGCACACTGTATCAGCGGCGAGTTCGAGCCTAACATGATCAAGAACGGTATCGAGACAATGATCTTCCTTACAGAGTGGTATCGTGAGAACTGCGGTGGACAGGGCGTAGGCTTCTTCCAGATCGGCGGCGGTACAGCAGGTGATTTCCCTATCTGCGTTGTTCCTATGATGGCTCAGGACCTTGCATGGCCTGACGTTCCGCTCTGGGCATACTTCTGCCAGATCTCAGACTGTACAACATCTTACGGTTCATACTCAGGTGCAGTTCCAAACGAGAAGATCACATGGGGCAAGCTCGACATCGACACTCCACGTTTCATCGTAGAGTCAGATGCGACAATTGTAGCTCCGCTCATCTTCTCTTACGTACTCGGCTGGTAACAACCCGAAATGCATATCCGGCACTCATGCACACGGGTGCCGGATTTTTATAAGAATCTTAACCCCGACATAGACCAATATGGTCGATTTTGCCAAATTAGCTCTCAATCTTGAACTGTCACAGACCATTGTGATGGTCACTTCTTTCATACTGGCTTTCCTCCTTCTTTTCATTAAGGTGCCGACAACCGAATATTCCCGTAAGCTGATAAAGACCAAGAATTCCATAGCAGTATGCTTTTTCGTCTGCTCTGTTCTCATGTATGTCTGTCTGGGTTATAGGGAAATTGCACGCTATGAGATCTTCTCAGCCCTTATGATGTTTGTCATAACCGCTGTGTCCGCAGTGGTACTTTCCTATGCCTTGACCAACCTTCTTGAGGAGCGTGATACGGATAAGTTTTATCTCAACCTGGGAGCAGTCATCGCTATGAGCTGGGTCTTGATGAAGTCATTTTTCCTTGAGCCAGGAACATTGCGTACTGTTGCCTTGATTGTATCCATAGGCCTGTTCCTCATACAATGTGCATGGCATATAGTAGTTTTCAATAAGATATATGTGAGGAGCGTGGCCAAACTGGAGCAGTATTACGATGAAGAAGAAGACTATAGAATAAGATGGATCAGATTCTGCTACATCATAATGATGCTCACCCAGATGTTTGTGCTGGTCTATATGGCTCTTCCTCAGGGATTTATGAAGATATATGCCCTGTGGTATGTGCTTTTCATGGTATATTTCTCAGCTAATTATATTTCATTTCTGGGAAGTCATAAGCTTCTGCTGGATGCATTCGCATATAGGACACTCAGCTTCCAGGATATCAGAGAACGCCGTGAGAAGAAGAAGCTTGCGAACATGAAGATCGATGAGATTCCTGAGGCCGTCACCAATGCAGAACTCAAGAGGCTTGAGAAGGCACTTGAAAAGTGGGTCGAGGAAAAACGTTATCGCGAATATGACCGTAGCCGTGAGGATATTGCCCGTGAACTTAAAACCTCAAAGGAACTGCTGCATCTGTATTTCACAACCAAGGTCGGGGTTGATTTCAAGTCATGGCGGACGGAACTTCGTATAGAGGATGCAAAAAAACTCCTTCTTGAAAGGAAGGAGCTGTCTATCAATATGGTAGGTGAAATGTCAGGATTCAGCGACCGTTCCAATTTCCACCGTCAGTTTACAAAGATTGTAGGTTGCTCTCCGAAACAGTGGCGCGAGTCAGGCGGTAATGCAGGTCAAGCCTGATTGCCTCTGATGAGAGTTCCTCTTCAAAAATCGTGATCTCATCTGTAAGAGGATTGAACTCTCCTCCGTTCTCTTCTCCGTCAATATCCTCGAGCGTTATGGTGAGGGTGGCTGGAAGTTCATTCCTGTCAATTCCCAGTTCGGAGATGAACTTTCCGTTGAGAGAACTGTAAAGTGTTATTCCCGGATCTCCTGTTCCCCAATCCAGAGTTACCTTGATGTGACTGAGCGGATTGTCATCCGTATCCGTTACCTGCCCTTGGATTATCTGCATTCCGGATTCAATATTGTCCGATGCCATATCTGCCATGCATGAAGTCAGGAGGCAAAGAGCCAGTCCTGTAGAAACCAATGCCCTCATATTATTCCTCCTTCTTCAGATTAAATGAGCAGTCGTTCACCACG
The DNA here is from genome assembly GCA_045539015.1 of Candidatus Cryptobacteroides sp. Lineage (GTDB taxonomy): Bacteria > Bacteroidota > Bacteroidia > Bacteroidales > UBA932 > Cryptobacteroides. The sequence goes on along the minus strand of JAZQEN010000064.1, from coordinate 37,433 downwards.
AAGGTGTTGTTGTCCTTGTCAAATGAAGTTCCGCTCCAGCTTACAAGAATCTGCTTGGTCTGGCTTTTATATAGTCCTTCCGGGTCTTCTGCAACCAGAGTGCATGTGAGTTTGCTTTCTGAACCTTCGCAGTATATGGTGAATATTCCATTACTGTTGGTGAAAACTGCATCCGATATTACTGCCGGTGAATCCGGATCCGCCTGCAGGTATGCATTGAATTCAATCTGGATGTTCTCCAATAACTCTCCTGTATCGCTGTCAGTTACGGCTCCAGTTATGTAAATGCTTCTCTCGTTGTTCACTTCGCCCATATCCATCTCAACATCAAAGGCTTTACTGCACGAAGACAACGCTGCCAGGCATAGCAGCAGACTTAAAGCATATGAAAGTATCTTCTTCATTTCCGGTGTATATTAGACTCCGGTTCGGGTTTTAGTGGAACGTGCAAATATAACTAAATTTCGAAAATGTACAAATCATTGTATGCCGGACCTATGGCAGCCATGCTTGAATGCCTTGGCTTTTTCCTTTCTCATTTCCATTTCTTCTTCAGGCAGGGCCCAATCCAGAAATCTCTCGCAGATATATCCGGCTGCCTGCTGTGATGGGTGGCACATGTCCTCCGAATAGAAACGGTAATCTCGCAGCTCATCCATCATGATCTCGTATGCCGGGAAATAGTCGGCTTTCCTGCCTGCAAGTGACTGTTCTATAGCAAGATGCAACGTCGCCTTGCTGATCTGGTTGCCATGTGCTCCATCCTTGAAATGCCTTATTGGGCTGACAGTGAATATGAACTCCTTTTCGGGACACATGTCCATGATGGATGAAAGCATCTCAGCCGCCTCGCTGACTTCCAGCAATTCCCGCCTGAACTCGTTCGGATTCCGTTTAAGGCAGTTTGAGACGATTATATCCTTTTCTAAATGTCTGAAACACCAGCTGGTGCCAAGGGTGATGATTACCTTGCTGCATGCTTTGAAGAACTCCTCTGCTTCCTCCAGGGCAGAATTGGCATTCTGTAAAAAAGACTCGCGGTCGGCTCTTGCAAATGACGTATGATGACAGAATGAGCAGATTCTTTCATCTCCTGCTCCGATCGTCATGCAGTCGGAATCAGTAAATGGATTCCTTTCCATCAGCCTGCGTACGCTGGCCATTATGGATGCAGGATTATACAGTGTCCCGAAGGGATTGATGCACACATCAAATCCCAGATTCTTCAGCTGAATTCCTATATTGTCGGAAAAACAGCTGCCGAGCATCATTATCTTGTCCTTATAGGAAATGCCGACCTTGCATGGCATATCAGCCACAGGAGTCTGTAACTTTATCATAATCGGTTCTTCTTGAAGATCATGGAAATTACAATCAGTATAGGAATTATTTCCACTCGTCCCAAAAACATGTCTGCTGTATATATGATTTTAGCAATATCAGACTGCATCGAGTAGTTGCCCATTGTGCCGAGTGATCCCATTCCCGGGCCGACATTACCAAGCGATGCTACGGTACCGGTGAATGCATCACCCATCTCAGTTCCACATATAAGCAGTGCTGTAAATGAGAAGAATATGACCAGTATGTATATTACTATATAGAGAAAGACTGCTGATATGGCTTCATCGGAGATGTACGTGTTCCCTGATTTTATCCTGATTACAGATGATGGCGACAGCTTCAGACGAAACTCTCTGGCGAGTCCCTTTCCTGCAATATATATTCTGTCTGCCTTGATACCTCCTGTTGTGGAACCGGAGCATCCGCAATGGATCGAGGCAAAAATCAAAAGCACATTTGCCAGTATCGGCCATTCTGCATTGTCACATTGTCCGAATCCGGTCGTGGTCAGAAAACTGATTGTCTGGAATGAAGAAGCCATCATTGCCTTTCCGAAGGATTCATATCCTCCGTTGAATGTCAATGAAAATGCGATCATGATCGAGATGACAGCTATGACCGTAAGATAATATCTTGTTACCGATTGCATCAGTGGTCTTAATGATCTCTGAGCAAAAATGGCGAATATGACTCCGAAATGCATGGCAGACAATGTCATGAACACCATTATGATAATGTTGATGGCAGGGGAGTCATAGTGCATTATGGATGCGTTTCTGGTACTGAAACCACCTGTGGCAACAGTGCTGAATGCGTGGTTTACCGCATCGAACAGGGACATTCCGGCAGCCCACAGACAGAGGGTTTCAGTAACAGTCAGTCCGATGTATATAGAAAGGATTATCCTTGTGACCTTGCTGCCTTTATGTCTGAAACTGTTTTTGGTGTCTAATGACAGTTCCAGCTGCGATAACCTTCGCTTCATATGGCTGGATTCCGGCAGTATAAGCAGAAGGAACACTATTACTCCAAGTCCGCCGATGAAGTGGGTGGAGGATCTCCAGAACAGCAGACTGTGCGGGAGTGCCTCAATGTCTGTCAATATTGTGGAACCGGTTGTCGTATAACCGGATACGCTTTCAAACCATGCATTTATGAGGGTGAATTCGCCACCCCACAGAACATAGGGCAGCATTCCGAATATAAATGAGAGTACCCATGTCAGAACTATGGTCACATATCCGTCCTTAAGGGAGTCATGTCTTTCTCCCTGGGAGAAAATGAGTGGAAAGAATCCGACTAGAGCAGTAACAAGACAGCTGATAAGCAATGGCGCAAAACCACTGTCAAAATTATAAATGATGGAGATGACGACTGAAATCAGCATAAATAAGGCGTTGATCAACATCGCCTTACCTATATTGGCAGATATGCTTTTAATGTTCATTCGTGAAATCAGATTTCATTTATGTCGACCAGTCCTGACAGTACTGAAATGACAGTCAGCTTTCCTACAGATCTTGTCTGCAGTTTGTCGCAGATATTGTTCCTGTGGAATATCACAGTAGGAACTGAAATGCTCAGTATGTCAGCAATCTCCTTGTTGATATGTCCTCTCACTATCAGCTTCAGCACTTCTTTCTCCCTGTTTGAGAGTCCCGCCATTGTGTTCTTAAGCTGATCAGCTCCGCTTGCCGGTCTTTCACACTGACCTGTCTTTCTCAGATGGTCCAGCTGGTCCATGATCTTGTAGGCAGGAAGCGAAACGTTCAGAATGCGGAATCCGATGTTCTCGATATTTCTGTCATAGCCCTCAGACATAACTGTAGTCTGGCTACGCAGGGTCTCGAATTCATCTGCATGCTTGAAAAGTATGTCTGAACTGATGAAGAAGTGGACGAAATGACGATTGGAATCCCTGATGAATTCATCGATTGTATTGTATGCATAAACTTCCACCTGATAGAACATCTCCTGCAGGATATTCTTCAGTGCGATGTAACTGAGAGTGTTACGGTCGATTATGGCAAAACAGGGATTCATCTATGCTTATTCTGCTGCGATGCCGCACAATTCATAGAACACCTGGAGGTCCTCGTACAGACCGTCAGTGTTGTATTTGTCAACCACATCGGCCATGAATTCAGCTGCCTTCTCAGGCGATGTCTCCACAAGGGAGATATATGTCTGAGCATCCTGATCCGGGTAGTATGTCACTTCTCCTTCTCCAGCTCCTGCAGAGCCTCTTTTTGCTACTCTGACCGGGTACTCCTGAGCTGCGGCCTGTGACTTCTCTACAATGATTGCCTCAAACGCAGATAATTCCTCTGTCATGCCTTTCTCAAGATATGCGCTTTCAACCTTGTCCCAGAACTTGTTTGCAGCCTCGCTGTCTTTCTCTCCGACCTCGCAGTATGCCTCAGCATCTGTCTTAGGATCAAATGTCACATCAGGATTTTTGTTTGTACATCCGCAAAGCAGCATTACCAGTGCCGCAATCAAAGTAATTCTTTTCATGTCTGTATATAAATTTCAATAGCCTACAAAGGTAATAATAATTTAGCATATGCAACCAGCCCTGTTGTGCAATGGTTGTGCATATTGCACAAATCAAGAACGCAAACCATCGAATTTTCAATGATTTGCGTTCAAAAAGTAGTGACTCCGACAGGATTCAAACCTGTAACCTTCTGATCCGTAGTCAGATGCTCTATTCAGTTGAGCTACGGAGCCGTTATACAGCTAAGCTGCTTTATTACTATTCGTTATCCTTAACGATAGCGACTTTCTTCTCCTTGATACGAGCCTTCTTACCTGAGAGTTCGCGGAGGTAGAAGATACGTGCGCGACGAACTTTACCAACCTTGTTGAGCTCGATTGACTCGATGAATGGTGATTCGAATGGGAAGATTCTCTCAACACCTACACCACTTGCAACCTTGCGTACTGTGAATGTTCTTGTGTTTGCAGAAGCTCCGCGGAGCTGGATAACTGTTCCTCTGAACTTCTGAAGTCTCTCCTTGTCACCCTCCTTGATTCTGTATGTAACGGTGATTGTGTCACCGGCTTTGAATTTTGGGTAGCTGGCTACTTTCTCGTTTGCGAATGCCTGCTCTACTACTTTAATAAGATCCATTTCTGTATTCAATTAAATTCTGTGGCAACATCGCGTTTCTTTTCACCCAGCGTGAGAGGTTGCTTTGATTTTGGGACTGCAAAGGTAGGAATAAAATTCAAACCTCCAAACTTTTTTGATAAAATTTTTGCAAAAATGCTAAAATCAGTCAAAGAGATTCTTCAGTCTGTCAAAAAATCCCTTGTCTTCCTTGTTTGGATTCGGCTTGAATCCCTCTTTATCCTTCATGCTTTCAACAATGGCCTTCTCCTCCTTATTGAGTTTTTTAGGAATCCAAACAGCAATCTTCACATAAAGATCACCTTTTCCTCCATATCCGTTCACGCTAGGGAGACCACGTCCCTTCAATCTTACAACAGTACCGGATTGGGTTCCTGCATCCACCTTGATGCTGTATTTACCGTCAATGCCTGGAACTTCGACTTCAGCTCCGAGTATAGCTTCAGGCAGAGAGATCACCTTTGTATGATAGAGGTCGTTGCCTTCCCTCTTGAAATCAGGATGCTCCTGCTCCTCGATTACTACCAGAAGGTCTCCATTGATTCCGTTGTTCTTTGCTGCATGGCCTTCGCCCTGGATAGTCATCTGCATACCAGCCTCCACTCCTGCAGGAATCTTGACCTTTATCGTCTCGCGCTTGCGCACGAGGCCGGTTCCGCCGCAGCTGCGGCATGGATTGCTGATGATCTTTCCTTCTCCTCCGCACTGCTGGCATGTAGAGTATGTCACTGTCTGTCCGAGGAATGAATTGACGACTCTCTGTACCTGTCCCGTACCGTTACATGCCGGACACGTCTTTATGTCAGAGCTGTTCTTCGCGCCTCTGCCGCCGCATTCCTGGCATGGAACGCTCTTCTCGATGCTGATCTCCTTCTCCACGCCCTTGGCGATCTCTTCGAGGGTAAGTTTGACGCGTACACGGATGTCACGGCCTCTGTAGACCCTCTGCTGGCGCTGGCCTCTGCCGCCGCCACCGAATCCACCGAACCCACCGAATCCGCTGAATCCACCGAATCCGCCTCCGAAGAGGTCATTGAGGATGTCGTTGAGGTTGCCGAAACCGCCGCTGAAATCCGGGCCGGCACCCTCAACTCCAGCGTGACCGAACTGGTCGTAACGTGCCTTCTTGTCAGGATCGCTCAGCACTGAATATGCCTCAGCTGCCTCCTTGAACTTCTCCTCGGCCGCCTTGTCGCCGGGGTTCTTGTCGGGGTGGTACTTGACCGCAAGCTTTCTGTATGCTTTCTTTATGTCGTCGGCTGATGCGCTCTTGTCGACGCCCAGCACCTCATAATAATCTCTTTTGTTTGCCATAATCCTTTTTTATCAAATGCCGACAACCACTTTTGCAAAACGGATCACTTTACCGTTAAGGGTATATCCGGTCTGCACCACGTCGAACACCTTGCCCTTCTTGTCCTCTTCAGGAACAGGGAACTGTGCCACGGCTTCATGAAGGTCGGTGTCGAACGGCTCTCCCATTGCCTCGATCACAGCAAGTCCCTTTGACTTGAGGTAACTCATCAACTTGTTGTAAATGAGCTCTGTACCCTCCTTGGCAGCATCGCTGTCGCTGGATTCCTGCAGAACTTTCAGGGCTCTCTCGCAGTCGTCCAGTACAGGGAGCATTCCCTTGATCGTCTCAGTTGACGCCATGCTCACAATATCGAGTTTCTCCTGTGAGGTACGTCTGCGGTAGTTATCAAACTCCGCCATAAGTCTTATATAGTCGTCCTTATCCTTGGCTGCTTTCTCTTCCATCTCCGCCACCTTCTTCTCCAGCTCCTCTATCTTTGCCTTCTTCGGATCCTTCTTCAGAAAGTTTTTCTTCTCCTTTGCCGGTGCCTTCTCCGCCTTTTCTTCGTTTGCCAGGTCGGACTTTGTCTGCGTATTTTCTGACATATTCCTTTAATTCTTTATATGTTATCTTTCCCAATAAAAATGCTATAAACAAGCATAGTGTCAATAATCCTATAAGCATAGGCAGGATGTGTATAGGGTTTGCCGGCGCAAAGATAGCAAATAATCTGCCATCTGAAAAATACTGACATTATGGCAGAAAATGCTGACACTGGAAATATTTTATGTACATTTGCGATGCTAAAATAAACGAACATGGTAAAAAAGATAATTGCATCCCTGATGCTTGCCGGTACCATCTGTGGAGTTGCTGACGCCAGAAAGGTAAGCGGCACCGTTACCTGCGGCGAAACAAAGCTTGAAGGTGTCATCGTGACAGACGGCACAAACTTCACCGCAACCTCGAAAAAAGGAAAATTCTCATTCGAAATAAAGGATGATGCCGAGCATGTTTACATCGTGACACCTGCCGGATATGTGGCGGACTGGACTTCCGGAGTACCTGCCTTCTACAAGGAAGCCCCCGGATGCAGCACATTCGATTTTGTTCTTGAGCGCACTGCAGGTGGGAACGACTACAGCATCATTGCAATCGCCGATCCTCAGACATACAGCGAGGAGCATGTGGCGCAGTTTGCGGGTCAGCCTCTCCAGGACCTGACTGCCACAGCAAAGAAACTCACCGGCCCTGTCGTAGGACTATCCCTGGGAGATATCAGTTGGGACGAACTCGCGAGACTTGATGACTATAAGAGGGAAATAGTACGCACAGGAGTACCTTTCTATCCGGTCGTAGGCAATCATGACAACTCTGCATGGTGCAAAGGCGACATCGAGGGATCTGCCTTGTACAGAGCCAAGATGGGACCGGAAAATTATGCCTTTTTCATGGGAAAGGATGTCGTGATCGTTTTAGACAATATCATCTATGATACCAATTTCAAGGCTGACGTAGGCTATGCAGATCATGTCATCGAATGGGTCAGAGGCCTTATGCCATATATTCCGTCCGGAGCTGAAATCTATATCGCACAACACGCCCCGACCCTATACAGGGACAGAAAGATGTACCAGGCAAACCGCCTTCTGGATATAGTGCGTGGCCGTAAAGTGACATTCCTCTCCGGCCACACCCACATCAACCATAACTTCACTATTGAAAAGAACATAGTAGAACATAACATAGCAGCCATCTGTGGAGCATGGTGGGACACTGAACACTGTACTGACGGCACTCCGCGCGGATACAAGGTCTTTACAAAAACTGCCGGCAAGCTTTCGTGGTACTATAAATCTGTAGGCTGCAGCGAAAGTCATCAGGCCGAAGTCTTCCTCCCTGGAGAAACCCTGCGCCATCCTTCATGTCTGGTTGCAAATGTATGGGACTGGGACCCTCAGTGGAAGGTTGAATGGTATGAGGATGGTGTGTTCATGGGCGCAATGGATCCGGTAAGGGAAGTGTCTCCGGTATTTGCAAAGGAAATTGCGGAAGCATATGGAGATGACGAGATTCCGGGCTGGAAGAGCGCCCGTCCTTCAGGACATCACTTCGCCGCGCAACCATCCCGTAACGCCAGAAGAGTGACAGTGTCAGTTACTCCGAGATTTGGTAAGAAGTGGGTGCAGACCTTTGACCTTCAGGGTATTACTCTCTCGGAAGAAGAATGCACCTCTGCCGGTGATTCGTTGGAGAATGTGTTTGCGATGGTCGACAGGGGAGTGAATACACTGAAATTTGACCTTTATGCTGATATGGAAGGGGGAGTTCATATCTGTTCTGCAGACGGACCTCTCCTCAGCGAACTTCTGGATAAGGTAGATGCATATACGACAGAGAAAGGACTCTCTCCAAGGTGGTTCACCTTCACATTCAGAACTGTAAAAGGCGGTGAGGAAGGCAAGACCGTTCCATATTATCATGACTTTGTCGACGCATGCATGAATGAACTCTGGCCGAGATTCCTCGGCGACCGTCTTTCCGTGATCTGCCCTGACTCACGTGCAGTCCGTCATCTTACTGAACGCTACCCGGAAGTCATTCAGCTATAGACTGACGCAGTATTATTGCAATTCATAGAGCTCCAGAAGACGGAGCTCTTTTTCGTCTGTCTCTTCGATGATGGCGCCGATGCGCTCCGAGGTTTTCTGCAGCTGGTCATATGGGAGCGTACCGCTGTTGAGCGATGCCTCCAGTCCGGCCTTCTCCTCTGCCAAAGCCTCCAGGTCCTTTTCCAGCTGCTCCAGCTCGCGCTGCTCCTTGTATGTCAGCTTTCGTTTCCGCTCTGGCGCTTCCGGGGAAGTTTCAGCCGCTTCCTTGGCCGCTTTTTCCTTTGCGGCCTTCTCCTCGGCACGGGCCTGTGAACGCTGCTCTGCCTCGTATTCCTTTATATATTCACGATACTCGCTGTAGCTGCCCACGAAGTCCTTCACTACGCCGTCACCGCAGAAGATAAAAAGATGGTCTACCAGCTTGTCAAGGAAATGACGGTCATGCGATACGATGATAAGTGAACCGCTGAACTCCTTCAGATATTCCTCCAGAATGTTCAAAGTCACGATGTCCAGGTCGTTGGTAGGCTCGTCGAGAATCAGCAGGTTCGGCTGCTGCATCAGTATCGTAAGAAGGTACAGCCTGCGTTTCTCTCCTCCGCTGAGTTTCTCGATCTTGTTGTTAAGCATCTCGTGAGGGAACAGGAACCTGTTCAGCAGCCATGTGTCATTGACAATGTCCAGGACGGTGTCCTGGGGATTGAATGACATCCCGCTCTGGTGATAGTATCCGATCTTGAGAGACTCTCCGCGCTCTATCGTTCCTGTGAGAATGCCGGGGTCGTCCTCGAACATCCTTCCTGTCAGGATGTTGAGGAAGGTGCTCTTTCCTGCACCGTTGCGGCCTACTATGCCGACCTTCTCATATCTCTGGAAATTATATGTGAACTTGTCCAGATAGCAGGTGTCTCCATAAAAGAAACTCAAGTCCTTGCAGTTGATGATCTTGGTACCAAGCCTTGTGGATCCCTTCATAACCTCCATATTGACCTGCTTCTGGGTATATACCTGCGAAGCCCTGTCCTTAAGGTCATAGAATGCGTTGATCCTGTATCTGGCCTTCCCAGTTCGTGCACATGGAGTGCTTCTGATCCACTCCAGCTCCCGGCGAAGGATGTTTCGTACCTTGTCGGTCTCCGCGTTGTAGTTAGCTATACGCTCTTCTCGTTTTTCAAGGAAGTTCTGATAGTTACCTTTATATGTATATATGGCCCCGTGGTCCATCTCCATTACCGTATTGCACACCCTGTCAAGGAAATAACGGTCGTGCGTAACCATCAGGAGAGTACAGCGCGAACGGCTCAGATACCCCTCGAGAAACTCGATCGCATCGATGTCAAGGTGGTTGGTCGGCTCGTCCATGATGAAGAACTCGGCCTCGGAAGCCAGCATCTGTGTCAATGCCACACGCTTTACCTCGCCTCCCGAGAGTTCCTTCATCTTCTGGTCCGGGTTTGCGAGATTGAAGTTGGTAAGGAACTTTACCACGCGACGTTCATACTCCCAAAGATGCTCCTGGTCAAGTCCTGCAGTAAATTCTGTACTCGACGACATGATCTGGTCGAAGATGCTTTTCTCCGGATCGAAAGGATATTCCTGCTCCAGGAACGCAATCTTGATATCCTTCAGGAACATGATCTTTCCGCCCGAATCCGACTTGTCCTTACCCGCCAGAATCCTCATCAACGAGGTCTTACCGGTGCCATTAGGAGCAATGAGAGCGATCTTGTCGCCCTCATTTATGTTGAATCCGATCTTTTCGAACAGGACCTTGGGTCCGTAGCTCTTGGATATGTTTTCTATCTGCAGGTAACTTGCCATAGTGTTATTTGAAGAAACGGTCGACCTCTTTGACGGCATCCGGAAGCGCGAACACTGCCACTCGGTCATAAGCCTGAATCTGTGTGTCTCCAACAGCGATGAATGACTCGTTGCCGCGGATCACACCTCCTACGATCGCATTTGCAGGGAAATTCATGGATTTGAGATCCTTCTTTGTGATAGCCGTGTCAGGCGCAACGATATACTCCAGCACCTCCGCATTAGTTCCGCTCATGTACTTGATGAAACGTACCTTGTTGCTGAGCGTGAACTTGAAGATTCTTCCTGCTGTAATGAGCTTCTTGTTCACGACTGCATCCACGCCCATCCTCTCCGCCAGTTTGATATACTCCAGGTTCTCCACCTCTGCAATTGTCCTCTCCACTCCGAGGCTCTTGGCAGCCACGCATGCAAGAATGTTTGTCTCGGAATTGTTAGTCACAGCCACGAAAGCATCATAATCCCTGATCGCCTCCTCAAGAAGAAGGTCCGAATTACGTCCGTCTCCATTCACCACCACCACGTTGTCCGGAAGCTTCTCCGACAGGTCGAGGCATTTCTCCTTGTTGAGTTCTATGAGCTTTATCGAATCCATCTGCTTGCTCAGCTGTGTCGCAAGCATCTCTCCGATAGGACTTCCGCCCAGAATCATGACATTCCTTACATCAATGTTCTGCTTGCCGATATATCTCATGAGCATATCCATTCCATCTCTGGTCGATATGATGAATACGAGGTCATGATATTTGAACTTGGTATCAAACTTCGGAATCAGCGTCTGGTCCTTCCTGGTGATGGCCACGACACGGAAAGCCTGTCCTTCGGCAGCGGCGACGGCGCTGAACTCAGCCATGTTCATGCCTATCAGCTGGGAATCCTCCTCCAGCTTGAAGACGGCAATCTGGAGCTTGCCACGTGCAAATTCAAGCGAATCTGTCGTTGCAGTCCTTTTGAGCAGATCCACTATCTCTCCGGCAGCTATCTTCTCAGGATAAAACAGCAGGTCTATGCCCATTTCCGTGAATAGATATTTGTTCTCGAATGCAAGATACTCCTCGTTGTTGATACGGGCTGTAACCTTTTTGCTGCCAAGCTTTTTGGCCAGCATAGCGCTTACGATGTTGACATCCTGTGACTCAGATGGATTGACTGCAATGAACAGATCTGCATGGTCTGCTCCAGCCTCCTTCAGAACCTCTATTGCTGAAGGATTGCCTTCCACTATGAGCACATCCGTGCTTGCAACAAGAGCATCCAGCCTGTCCTGGCGTGAATCAATGACAGTTACCTCATTGACCTCGTTGTTGAGCATCTTTGCAAGATGAGAACCTACCTCACCTGCACCTGCAATGACGATTTTCATGACTTTTCTATTTTGTAGAAATCCTTTTCCGATATGCTTGAGAAAATCTTCTCACCCTTGAAAAATGACATCGGAATAATCCATTTTCCATATAATCCCCTGACGGAAGCCTTGTCTCCGTGTTTCCTGAGATAGTCTGTTACGAGCATCGCCCCTGTCCTGGCAGTCAGTTTCCTGTATTCCTGATGGGCCTTTAAAACTGCCTTGAAACATTTCCACCTGAATGTCAGAAGGTACACACATGCAGACATCCCGTCCAGACATTTTCTTGCTGTAATCCTTCTTGCCGCCTTTCTGCAGCCTTTGTGTGCCGCCTTCTCAGCCTCTCCAGACTCCATTAGGGCAAATGTTCTTGCCAGATTGTTTTCCAGCATCAGCAGATTGTTCCGGTAATTGAGGAACAGCTTGAACGGAGAGGTCGCCGGAAGTGTGCCGCCACCGACATGATAAACCAGAGACTCCGGCACTACAGTCACCTTCCATCCCTCCAGCTGCATTTTCCAGCAGAGGTCAATCTCCTCCATATGAGCGAAGAATCTCTCGTCCAGGCCTCCCAGCTCGCGATAAACCGAACTGCGGACAAGAAGACATGCCCCTGTTGCCCACATCACATCGGCAGGATCATCATACTGCCCCTTGTCTGTCTCCAGTCTTTTCAGGACGCGGCCACGACAGAACGGATATCCGTATCTGTCGATATATCCTCCTGCAGCACCCGCATACTCAAACTTCTCGCGATCCTGATAGCTGTGCAGTTTCGGGGCGCATGCGCCGCATTCCGGATGGCTGTCCATCCATGAAACCAACGGCTTGAGCCATCCGTCAGTCACTTCTATATCCGAGTTTATCAGGACGAAATACTCTGGTGCTTCCGTTTCATCCAAAGCCTTGAAAGCTTTGTTGTAGCCACCAGTAAACCCGAAATTCCTCTCAAAAGAAAGGGTCTTTACCTGAGGGAATGTCTCTGTCATCACCTTTAAGGAACCGTCGGTGGAAGCATTGTCTGCGACTACCACTTCTGCGCCATCAACTCCTTCGACCGAACACAAAAGACCCGGAAGGAACTTCCTCAGGAATCCTTCCGTGTTCCAGTTCAATATGACGACTGCTGTCCTCATCCGTTATTCTAGTGGCATCCGCCGCATCCGCAGTCGTCGCCGCATCCGTCTTCTCCACAGCCTCCGCATTCGCCTTCGCCATGTCCATGGCATCCGCCGCATCCGCAAGTGTGGACATATTCTCCGTGAAGTCCCTCGGTGAGTTCCTTCTCTGTCGCCTCGCGTACGGACAGTACCTCACCCTTGAAATGAAGGGTCTTTCCTGCCATCTGGTGGTTGAGGTCCATCTTTACAGTCTCAGCTGTAACCTCGAGAACAATTCCAGGGATGACTGCGCCCATGCTGTTCATCATAGGGATTGTAGTTCCCGGTACGAGAAGGTCCTCGCGGATCTCTCCGTTAACCTCGAATGCTGCCTTTGGAAGCTCAACGATCCTGTTAGGATCGATCTCGCCGTAAGCATCAGCCGGAGCAAGTGTGATTTCGAATGTTGCGCCCGGCTCCATGCCCTCGATATGTGCCTCAAGCTTAGGCAGAAGGCTGCTTGTGCCGTGGATGTAATCAAGTGGTTTTTCTTTTGTTGTGTGGTCGACAACCTGTCCGTCAACCTCAAGTTCGTAGCTGAATTCTACTACTGTGTTTTGTGCGATTTTCATATTTTCTGATGTTAATTTCCTTAGCTAATGCTTGTTTATTCTATCTTTCTGCTCTGGGCTGTGACATAAATATGAAAATATGTCTACGTTACCCTTTCCCTAAATCCCTTTCCTCGGGAAAGGGACTTACTATCGCTTCGCTAAAACTTTTCTAACGTTTAATTTCCTGTTCAATGTTTATATCTTCTCTATTTCTATTTCAGGCTGTGCCTAAATATGAAAATATGTCTACGTTACGCGGAGAAGGATACTTCCTCAAAAGCCAGCGACCCAACCTGCCAGCGCACGCTAGGAAGCGCATCTGCGCCCACGGCCGTCAGATTGCTCCAAAGCTCCAGTATGTTGCCCGTGATCAGCATCTCGCGCACCGGATGGGTGATCTTTCCCTTGCTGAAGGCAAAGCCCTCGATGCCGAATGAAAAATCTCCTGTAGCCGGATTGCAGTTGCCTCCATTGAATCCCGTCACGAGTATTCCGTTCCCGCTTCTGCGAAGAATATCCTCCAAAGATAATCCTTTTTCGCCGGATGGCAATGATTCTCCCTTGATAAAAGGCATGAGGCAAGGCCTTGATATGTCCTCTACCGTCGGCTCGATACCCATTTTTGCTGCCATATAGGTGTTGACAAAATACTGTTTTACCACACCGTTCTCGACAATAGCGACGTCCTTGGTTGCAACTCCCTCAGTATCAAACAGTCTTGAGCCGTTCTTTTCCGGAGTCCTTGCCAAGTCCATCAGAGTCATCCCCTCAGGCAGCACCTTCCGGTCGAGACTGTCTTTCAGGAACGACATCTTCTGCTGGATCGCAGATGCGTTCAAAGCTGAAATGATAGGGGAGATGAGCTTGGTAGCCACAGTGGTTTCCACAACCATCCTGTATCGTCCGCTTCTTCTCTTCTTAGGCCCTATCTGTCTTACAGCCCTATCCAGGGCCTTTTTGCTGCACTCCTGCAGATTGACTCCATCCTTCTTGAACGAACTGCCCCACCAGAATCCGCTGTATTTGTTGCCCTCCATGTCCTGAATCGTCATCTCGCTGAAGACGCTGAAGCATGTCTCGGTATGCCTTCCCTCGAATCCCTGCGAATCCACAACGAAATTGTCATCAATTGACTCGCTGTATTCGCATTCTTCCGAGATGAGTGTGTATCCATCCTCCCTGATGCTGCTCCGGATGCTCATGCTGCGCACCTGCTCAAATCTGGATGAACTGTCTGAATCATTATATCCGGGATCATATAGTCCGAGCTCCATTCCGGTCACTGCGTCCTTTGCTGTCCTTTCAGGCGCCGGAAGTCCTCTGCATTCATCCTTCTCCAGCATCTGCACCATCGATATCGCATTGTCGATGAATGATTCCAGATCCCTGATCTCCAATCTGTTGGTGGAAGATGTCCCATACTTTCCGTTCACGAAAAGATACAGATAAATCGATCGGTCGGCGGCATGTGTGACCTTGTCCAGCGCCTCATTGAAAATGCTGCAGCTGTCCATCACGCTCTTGCTCAGCGACACCCTTGCCCCGTCCGCTCCGTTTGCCATCGCATACCTGATGCAGTGGCGGGCAATATTCTTTTCCTGTTCTGTAATCATCCTATTCTCCTCCCACTGTCAGATTGCTTATAAATACTGTAGGCATTCCGCATGATACGGGAATGCTCTGTTCCTTTCCGCATGTCCATGTGCCGTTGTCGATCTTCAGGTCATTGCCTACAGCAACTATGTCTGCAAGGGCCTGCGGACCGTTTCCTATGATGTTTATGTCCTTTACCGGGGCGGTGAGCTTTCCGTCTTCGATGAGGAAGCCGCTCTTCACGAAGAATGTGAAATCACCTTCTCCGATCTTTACCTGTCCGTTGGAGAACTCATCTACATATATTCCATGCTTGACTGACGCTATGATGCCCTCAGGATCTCCATTCCCGCTTTCCATGTAAGTGGCTCTCATTCTGGGAATCGGATTGTAGCGGAAATTCTCCCTGCGCCCGTTTCCGGTAGGGGAGACTCCATACCATGCTGCGCTTATCCTGTCATGCAGGAAAGAAGTCAGCACTCCGTCCTCCACCATATATGTCTTCTGACCTGGCACCCCCTCGTCGTCATATGTGCATGCTCCGCGGTTGTGCATCAGTGTTCCGTCGTCCACAACATTCACTCCCTTCGGACATATCTGCTGTCCCATCTTGTCTGAAAATATCGACTGTCCCTTACGGTTGAAATCCGCCTCGAATGCATGCCCCATCGCCTCATGAAGCAGGATGCCTGATGCTCCTGCCCCCATTACAACGCTCATCTGACCGCCCTTCGGTCTTATGGCCTCGAATCTCTGGTCTATGCCGCTGGTGACTTCTGTGGCGATTTCATCGGCCAAAGCCGGAGATATAAGTTCCGAGCCCATGCGGAAACTTCGTGACACGCTTTTATTCTCAGTCTTTCCATTCTGCTGGAAAACTGCAGTCACGCTTACGCTGCCTATGGGTCTGGTGTAGAAAGTCAGCTCTCCCAATGAATTATACATCATCACGTCGCAGGTAGAACTTGACAGTCTGGCAATGACCTTTACAGTTCTGGGATCCTTGGCAAGGACCGCCTTTTCCAGTTCCTGCAGAAAAGGAAGGAAATCTCCTGCCTTGCTCTCTCTCCAGCTCCTCCCGATCGGGTAGTAGTCTTTCGCGTCTCTCCCGGCTGCCTTGTATGTCAGCGGGGCAGCCTCGCTGATGGCGATCATGGATGCTGCCTGAGCAGCCTTTGTCATCTCGCTCATTTCAAGACTCTCCGAATATGCATATCCGGTCCTTTCGCCTTTCAGCACCCTGATGCCTACGCCGTAATCGGAGTGAAATCCCCCGGAAGAAACCACACCATCCTTCAGAACGAGAGTAAGGAGGGTGGTGTATTCGAAATACAGGTCAGCATAGTCTCCGCCTCTGGAAAGAGCAGTCCCTATGAGGGTGTCCATTCCTGATCTTGAGATGTTGAATATATTATGGTAATACTCTGTTGTATTCATTTATGTATCATTATAATGACAGTACCTCTCCTGTCTCCTCCACGTGTCTGTGGTGCTTTTCGCCGATTTCCTTGATGATGTTGTATGTCTCCTCATCCCTGATGTTGATCACATCGTTCTTTGAGCCCTCGGCGATTACCCTGAAAGGTATCTGCGAATTGTCTGCCAGGATCCATCTCTCGCACATCGGAGCATAGTAATGGAAGAAATAGTCGATACCTACATTGTAGCGTCTTCGGATGGTCTCCTCCGGAATATCATGTCCGCCTGCAGCTACCCTGGCCTTGACTCTTTCTATGGCCATTTCAGGAGTCTTGAGCCAGAAATATAGCAGGGTTACAGTGTAGCCTGCATCCTGAGCCATCTTCGCTGTCTTCAGCAGAGTCCTGGTTGCAAGTGTAGTCTCCACAGCAAAGTCCTGCTGCTTGCGGAGCAGGTAACGTATCTTCATGAGCATGTAGCGGCTTGCCTGGATCGCAGCCTTGGACGGATCGAAAGGGGAGAGCCCCTTAGCGAACTCGTCCGAATTCACGAACTCGCTGCAGTCCAGCATCTCCGGCAGCAGCGAATATGAAGCGGTAGTCTTTCCCGCTCCGTTACATCCTGATATTATATATAGTCTTGGCATATTGCTTATTGTTGTCTGCCGTCCATGAATTTGGCTGTTTTTATGGACGGGATGGTCTGATTCGTCTGACTGTTATGGCTATTGGTTGGTCACCCCATATCCGAACAGTGCGAAATCCCCCATGCACGGGTCCTCCGGCCAGATCTCCTTGAAGGCGTCTGTAATCTCTCTGGCTGTCACGATGTCCTTAGGCTTTCTGGCTGTCAGTCCAAGAGCGGTCGCCTGGGTATAGACGTGTACGTCCAGCGGGATGATCAGACCTTTCTTATCGGAATTCTTCCAGATTCCAAGGTCCACCTTGCCGTCATCCCTGACCAGCCACCTGCGCATCATGCTTATCTTCTTGTTTGGAGCCTTTCTGTCCTCCTTCTGTCCGAAGATCCGGCATCTGATCTCCGTGTCTGACATCCCTTCCAGACTGTCCCGTGTCTGATATATCTGTTTCAGTCTGGCGCAGATACCTGCAAACTCGCTCCATTTTATTGTTCTGTGCAGACTAGCGTCCTCATCCCTGTATTCTCCGTTCATGACATAATCGTACGGTCTCCAGCACATCTCATCCAGCATTCTTCCGCAGTCCCTCACGATCATCGCGCGTCGTCCCCAAGCAAGGTGACTTGCCAGCAGGGCGGCAATCTCTACATCTGCAATGGAAGCGGTTCCCTCTGCATGCTTCTGTGCAAAATGTCCAGGGAAGATTATCGGATCTTCCTGAAAGTATTTCGGGTCATTATACTCTTGAGCCCACCCGATCAGGGTCTCCTTCAGTGCACTGTCCATAGAACCTACAAATATACGAATTACTGTTCAATAATACGCCTGCTTCCTAAAACAATATTATCCTGCCGTCTAGCTTTTCCTTTACAAAAAATGACCGGTCGCAAACTGTGACCGGTCATGGTATCTGTTTAGAGACTTGATTACTTCGTTGCGTTCTCGAGTCTCTTCATCATGCTGAAGATGAAGATTCCGGAGATTACACAGAGAACGATGAGAATAGTCCAGGTTGCCCACAATGGAACTACATTCCAAAGTTTTCCAGGGATGGAAACCAGATAGTTACCGATTGCAGTTGCGGCAAACCATCCACCCATCATCATACCCTTGTACTTAGGTGGAGCTACCTTTGACACGAATGAGATACCCATAGGAGAAAGGAGAAGCTCAGCAAATGTGAGTACCAGGTATGTGGATATCAGATAGTTCGGTGATATGAGAATAGGGCTGACACCTTCGTTGAGTTCCTTCGGAGACTGAAGTCCCATTGATGCCAGTGCGAGAATGAGGAATCCTGCTGCCGCAACGAACATACCGATACCGATCTTTTTAGGTGCTGACGGCTCTTTTCCTTTCTTTGCCAAGGCTCCGAAGATCGCTATTGATACTGGAGTTAGTGCCACTACGAAGAATGGGTTGAACTGCTGGAAGTCAGATGGAAGGATATTGACTCTTTCCGGCATGCCGAGGTAAAGCAGGGCAGCGCCTGTCCAGAGGATACCTGTAAATACGCCGGATAACACTTTACCCTTGGTTGTTTCAGTCTGAAATACATTGAACAGGGTGTATACGGATGCAGCGATGAGAACGAGGCTCCAGATATTGAATCCGATACGTGTGAGGCCTGTTGCTGTGCTGGCTGTATAGTCACGGGCGAAGATTGTCATTGTGGCACCGTTCTGGTGGAATGCCATCCAGAAGAAAATAACGACAGCGAACACGAGAATGAGAGCAGTGATGCGGCTCCTTGTCTGTGCAGGTGTGAGCTCTGGTTCTGCTTCTGCGTTGTTGTTTGCCTTAGCCTGCTTGGTGTTGACATCAGCATGCTTGAACCACTTGCGGAAACCGAAATAGATAGCTACGGAAAGTATGAGGGAAACGCATGCTACAGCAAAGCCGTAGTGATATGAAACGGAAAGCTGCTCAAGGTAGTAGTTGCAGTATTCGGCCAGGTTCATGTTTGCAGCACCTGCCATATCTGCTGCATATTTCTGTAGTTCTGCGCCTACAGAAAGGTCGCCATCGAGATATTTGTGGGCAAGTGAAGGGATGGCAGCATTGTAAACGAGTCCTGCTTTACCCATGAAAAGGTTGGTGATTGCATTGGCAGCTGTTGGCGCGAACATCGAACCGAGGTTGATTGCCATGTAGAATAATGAGAATGCAGAGTCACGTTTTGCTGAATACTTAGGGTCGTCATAGAGGTTTCCTACCATTACCTGCAGGTTTCCTTTGAAGAGTCCTGTACCTATTGCGATCAGTGCAAGGGCGCCGAACATTGCGATCTTTCCTGTAGCGTCAGCTGCTGTAGGAATTGCAAGGCACATGTATCCTGCAAACATGACAGCAATACCGAGAGTTACGCATTTGCCATAACCGATTTTGTCGGCGAGGATACCTCCCAAGAATGGCATGAAGTAAACACCGGCAAGGAAAATGGAGAAAATCTGAGTTGTCGCGGCTGCGTCAAATCCAAATTTAGCCTG
The DNA here is from genome assembly GCA_045539015.1 of Candidatus Cryptobacteroides sp. Classification (GTDB taxonomy): domain Bacteria; phylum Bacteroidota; class Bacteroidia; order Bacteroidales; family UBA932; genus Cryptobacteroides. Next base: position 18,023 of record JAZQEN010000064.1, on the reverse strand, counting down.
AAGGAACAGGGTAAAGATGGCCAGCATTGTGTAGTAACCGAAACGCTCTCCAGTGTTGGCTAGCGCTAGGGCAAATAGTCCTTTAGGTTGACCTTTAAACATAGTTCTTTAGTTTTTATTTGATTTGTATTGTCTGTCTTTATGAAGACCGGATGGAGAGTTCGCTCCATGTCGACCGACAAAGATAGTAAAATTAATTTACAGGCAAAATATCTGAAATGATACGAAAAATTGGTATCTTTGCTAGATATTATGTCGTGGTGAGAGGCGCGTGGTGTGGAAGGTGTTAAATGTGTACTTGTTATTTTGTTGATAATGAAGAAATTAATGGTAAATATATCCCGAGGATTCTTGAGATTCCTTTCCCTTTTTCCTTTGGGATTTCACTATTTTATGGGCAGGATTCTGTCCTGGATGCTGGAGAAGGTTTTCAAATACCGTTACTCGGTAGTCATGATAAATCTTTCCAGATCGTTTCCTCAGAAGAAATATAAGGAACTGAAGAAGATCGCATCGGACTTCTACCGTCACCTCGGTGATATAATAGCTGAGGCCATATGGTTCTCAGGCAGCAGCCATGAAAGGGTCTTCAAAAATAATATCGTATCTGTCACCAACCCTGAACTTGTCACCGAATACTTCAATAAAGGCACAAGTATGACAGTCCTCAGTACTCACTGCGGTAACTGGGAACTCATGGGAGGTTTCTTCGCTTTTCCCAATGGAGGACATGAGTACTCGTTCGACGAGCATAAAATCAAGGTCGTCTATAAGAAACTTTCCAGCCCTGTATCGGACGAAGTCTTCAGAAGAAACAGGGTGTCACCGCTGAAGGAAGTCGGCACGAGCTGTGAAGTGGAGTCCTCCAACATTCTCCGCTTTGCCATCTCCCACAGGAACGAAAAACTCATTTACATCTATCCTGCTGATCAGGCTCCTTATTATCACAGGGGCAGACATCCTATAGGAATATTCATGAACCAGCCTACTGATGCGATGCAGGGTAGCATGGGTGTTGCATGCAAGTTGGGGCACTCAGTAGTGTACATGAAGATGAAGCATGTCAGACGTGGACATTATGAAATGAGTTTCATACCTCTTTGTGAAGATGCATCCAAGGTTCCGGCTGACGATCTCCTGAGGAAATACTACGATTGCCTGGAAGAAGAAATTAACGAGACCCCGCACAACTGGCTGTGGTCTCATAAACGATGGAAATAAACTTTACACGCTATGAAACGTATAATCGGAATTTTTGTGGCAGCTGCCATGGTGGCGCTTCCGCTGACAGCATCGGCACAGAAGAAGGCAGATCCGGACGGATACCTTACCTACTCTTTGCCATCGACTACACTTGTTCTTGAAGTGGATGCGGTGCAGGAGAGATTTTATGCCGGCCCATATGCGAAATACGCAGAAAAATATCTTGGAATCAAGGCTCGCCAGAAGGATGAGACCACATTCCAGATCACCCAGATCCGCATGACCCCGCTTCTCGAGGCGGATCAGACCAGAAGATATAGCGTCAATGTGAAGAAGGGACAGATTGACGGAACATTCCTCAAGCTTGCTTCAGGAGGCCTCATTTCTTTCTCCGATGCTAATTTCAGTGATGAATCCGTATGGCGTTTCCCTACTGAGGGCCAGAAGGATTTCTCGGGTAAAGGCGTATCGTCAAATCTGACTTCGGAATCAGCGACTCTCTACCGCAAGGGCGGTTCGGCATACGAAAAGGTTTCAGTGCAGCAGGATATGCTGGTCGAGAAGACTCCTGAGCAGAGGGCAGCTGAGACAGCAGAGATGATCCTGAAGCTTCGCAAGCAGCGTCTTCAGATTGTCACCGGAGATACCGATGCCACTTACAGCGGAGAGGCAATGGGTGCTGCAATTGCAGAAATCACACGCCTTGAAGAAGAATATATGACACTCTTCACCGGCTATTCTGAATCACAGACCCAGAAGATGAGATTTGAGGTAGTTCCTGAAGCCGGACGTGAAAGCCAGATGTATATTGCATTCAGACTTTCTGATGTGACTGGTCTTGTACCTGCTGACAATCTTTCCGGAAAACCTATCGTGATGGAAATCATTCCTCAGGATTTCTCAGTCCCGGGAGTGTCGGAAGATCAGGCCAAGAACAAGAAAGAGACCCTGGTGAGCTACCGTATACCGGCTGTATGTACTGTAAGACTGATGGATGGAGCCAACCTGCTGCTCCAGAGCCGTGTTCCGATCTATCAGCTCGGTCAGGAGAGCTCCCTCCCTGTAAATGTCATCCTGAAGTGATATGCCATCGCCCCGAAGTGATATTTCAAACAGGTTTGTCTGACTGTCATTTCGAGCGAGCAAAGCGAGTCGAGAAATCTAATAACTAATATATAATACTATGACAATCAAAGAACTGGATCCACAGATCGTGTGGAAGAACTTTTACGCACTGACTCAGATTCCACGTCCTTCAAAGCACGAGGAACTTGCAGTGGAATATATGTACAACTGGGGTAAGGAACATGGACTTGAGACCATCAAGGACGAGATCGGAAACATCATAATCCGCAAGCCTGCGACCCCGGGATGCGAGAATATGAAAGGTGTTATCCTCCAGGGTCATATCGACATGGTCCCTCAGAAGAACAACGACACCGTTCATGATTTCGAGAAGGACCCTATCCAGACATGGATCGACGGCGAGTGGGTGAAGGCGAAGGGCACAACCCTCGGCGCCGACAACGGACTGGGTGTTGCCATGGGTATGGCAGTCCTCGAGTCGACAGACCTCAAGCATGGTCCTATCGAACTCCTCATCACTGTTGACGAAGAGACAGGTATGACCGGAGCCAATGCTCTCAAGCCAGGCCTTCTTCAGGGTGATATCCTCATCAACCTTGACTCCGAGACAGAAGGCGAACTTTATGTAGGTTGCGCAGGTGGTCTTGATGCTTCAGCATCAGCTACATACGTTCCTGCCGAGGCTCCCGAGGCACATCAGTGCTGGTCACTTGCCGTGAAGGGCTTCAAGGGAGGTCACTCAGGTATGGACATCATCCTCTGCAGAGGTAATGCAAACAAGGTTGCTGCACGTATCCTTTATGCTCTCATGACAAAGGCTGACGTGAAACTTCTTGATCTTGAGGGAGGTACACTTCGCAATGCTATCCCGCGTGAGGCATTTGCGACAGTTTATATACCTGAGGCTAAGGTGGCTGAGGCAGAGAAGGTATTTGCAGAGGTTTCAGCTGCAATCAAAGCTGAGTATGCCGGAACCGACCCTGATTCAGAGTTCATCTTCAAACCATATGAGTGCGCTGAAGGCGAATGCTGCCACGGTGATGAATGCAAATATGTTCCAGAGGCTGATGCAATCCGCTTCATCCGCGCTATCCTCGCATGTCCTGACGGCGTAGAGCGCATGAGCAGCGAGATGCCAGGTCTCGTCGAGACTTCAAACAACCTTGCAATGGTCAAGATCGAAGCAGGCGAGTTCAGCGTGAAGACACTTATGAGAAGTTCTGTAGACACAGCCAAGGATGCTCTCGCTCAGAAGTTCGAGGCCATCTTCTCACTTGCAGGCATCGAGTCATCATTCGCAGGAGGATACTCAGGATGGGCGCCAAACCCAGACTCAGCTATCCACGCAACAATGAAGAAGGTATACAATGACCTCTATGGCAAAGAGCCGGCAGTGATGGCTATCCACGCCGGTCTTGAGTGCGGTATCCTCAGCGGTGCATATCCACATTGGGATATGGTTTCATGCGGTCCTACCCTCATGAGCCCTCACTCTCCTGATGAGCGTGCGAACATCCCGTCAGTAGCGAAGTGCTGGGAGTTCCTCAAGGCTGTTCTTGCGAACATCCCTGTAAAATAAGAATCTTGCGACTGAACGTTTATAAAGATCTTTTGAAGCTCGGGCTGCCCATAATGATCGGGCAGCTCGGCGTCATTATATTGAGTTTTGCCGATACGATGATGGTAGGACACTATGGTGGCGGTGCACTGGGAGCGGCAAGCTTCGTGAACAACATGTTCAACCTTGTCATCGTATTTTCTACCGGCTTTTCATATGGCTTGACTCCCTTGATAAGCAACCATTTCGGGCGAGGAGATTTTTCCGGTGCGGGTCGTATGCTGCGGAATTCGTTGGCTGTCAATGCGCTGGCTGCTCTTGCTCTGATGCTGGTCATGTTTGTCCTGTATCTTTTTGTCGACAAGCTCGGCCAGCCTGTAGAACTTCTGCCTCTCATACGTCCGTACTATCTTGTCCTGCTTGTCTCTTTGCTCTTCGTGCTTCTTTTCAATGCGTTCAAGCAGTTTTCGGACGGTATAACTGACACCCTCACTCCGATGTATATTCTTCTTGGAGGTAATGTGCTGAACATTTTCGGAAACTGGCTTCTCATTTACGGAAACTGGGGGTTTCCAGAGATGGGACTTCTGGGAGCAGGAATCTCTACGCTTGTATCCAGGATAGCTATGCTTCTGGTGTTCTTTGCCCTTTTCATGTGTGCCCGCAGATACAGACCATATAAGGAAGGATTCGTGACTTCCCGTGTCAATGCTGAGGATTCCCGTGCCCTGTACAAGATGGGCATGCCGGTCGGTCTTCAGATGGGAATGGAGACTGCATCCTTCAGCCTCAGCACCATAATGGTCGGCTGGTTGGGAACTTTGGCACTTGAAGCCCATCAGGTCATGATAACCGTAGGACAACTGGGATTCATGATGTATTACGGGATGGCTGCAGCTGTCGCCGTCAAGGCCGGTTATCATCATGGTAGGGGAGAACTGCAGGGAGTTTCTGAAAATGTGAGTGCCGGATTCAGAATCATCCTTGTCATGGCAGCGATGGTCTGCATTCCTCTTTTCATATTCAGGTCACAGATAGGATTCCTTTTCACTGACAGTGCCGGGGTAGCTGCGCTTGTCGCCCAACTTGTGATTCCTTTTATCGTCTATCAGTTTGGAGATGGAATGCAGTGCAACTACTCTAATGCTCTCCGTGGAATTTCGGATGTGAAGAAAGTCACTCTGTATGCTTTCATAGCCTACTTCCTCGTATCCCTTCCTGCAGCCTATATCATGGGATTCGTACTCGATTGGAGACTGGTCGGCATATGGTTCTCCTTCCCGCTCGGCCTCACGACAGCAGGCCTCCTCTTCTACATCCGCTACCGCCGTTCCATCCGCTAAATCTGCTGGCGCTTAAGTCGTTATCTATCAGCAAGATAATAAAACCTCGTGCCGCCAATGGGGAGCACGAGGTTTTGCTAAGTTGTTGATTTGGAGTGGTTTGCGCGCCAGATAGCTTTGCGCTCCAGCAGCTTATTTGCAGACCATGATGTCCAGGATCATGTTGTCGGTGTTCTGCATGCCGACAGATCCTATGCGGCCGAGATTCTGAATGGTCTTCTCGATGTCTTTCTCGATGATGCCGTCATGCTCGGAAATGCACATTCCTTCTCGGGCCAGCACTGCGGACTGGAGAGCGCTTGATACGCCCGAAGCCACTTTCATGGCACATCCTACCTTCGCTCCGTCGCAAACCATTCCTGTGATGTTTCCGATCATGTTCTTTATAGCTGAGCATATCTGCTCATAGTCGCCGCCGCGGAGATATACCAGACCGCATGCTGCTCCGGTCGAGGCGATCACACATCCGCAAAGGGCTGAGAGCTTTCCGAGATATCCCTTGATATGGATGGCGATGAGATGACTGAGAACCAGCGCACGGGCTAGCTGCTCCTCCGATGTTCCGTATTTGATTGAGTAGGCGATTACAGGCATTGTGACGGTAATTCCCTGATTGCCGCTGCCGGAGTTGCTCATGGCGGCAAGGGTACATCCTGCCATGCGGGCGTCTGACGCTGCTGCCGTGAGTGACATCGCATAGCAAAGGAAGTCTTCTCCGAACACCTCGCGGTTTGCACCGGACCTGATGGCCTGTCCCACACGGAGTCCGTAATTGCCTTGCAGGCCCTCCTGCGCGAGAGCCAGGTTGAGGGTGCGTGATTCAAGGATGAATTCGATATCCTCGAAAGGCACAGAACAGGTAAAGTCACATATCTCCTTGACTGTCAGTTTATAATCCAAGGTCGTCCTGGGCTGTTCATTGCAATCTTCAACTGCAGCTTCTCCTGAAGAAAGCATCTGGTCTCCAAACCAGGTTTCCACTATCTTGTCATGATCATCCTGGATGACAGCACTGGCACTCGCATCTCCTGCCACAACTGTAGCTTTTACATAAAGCTTCCTGTCCGTATCTGCCAGTCCTATCTCCACCAGCCCTTCTTCCACCATCTCCTTGGCTCGAGCAATTGAAGCATCATCAAGGTCGTGCAGCACTTCAAGTCCGTAGCATGAACGTCCGCATACGGCTCCAAGCGCAGACGCAATATGCAGCCCGACCATGCCTGTGCCCGGAATGCCGACGCCCATTCCGTTCTTGAGAATGTTGCCGCTGACTTCAACGCACAGACGATATCCGTCTGCAGCTCTCCATCCTTCTGCGCAACCGGCGTGTTCTTCAGTTATTTCCATTGCCTTTGCAACTGCAAGGGCGACTGCAATCGGCTCGGTACATCCCAAAGCCGGTTTGACCTCCTTTCTGATCAGTTCAATGATCTCTGCCTGACGTGGTGTCATCTGCTGAAATAGTCAAGGGTTAATGATATTATATTGAAAAGTCCGTCCTCCTCCATTATTGTCTCAAGAGGGAAGCCGAAGCATACTGTCTTGTATTCTTTGCCTTCATGGCAGATCGCTGCCGGAATGTCTGTGTCTGCATATCTCATGAATACCTTTCCATTGCCTGCAGGGCTTATCCCGTCCGGAGTCTCAACGCAGTATATATCCTCATTGAGGGTATTGCAGAATGAAACGCCGCCTTCTTTGGCAACGCCCATCCGATCGCATCCGCTGAATTCCACCTCTGCTGTCCTGCTGGCGAATCCGGATACATATTTATATCCGAGGACATCCTTTGCGAATGCCGCAGAGGACTTTCTGAACTCTTTGTCAACTTCGTATGGGTATAGCTGACTCCATATGTCTGTTGCTATGTTTGAACCGCTTACCAGGATATTTCCTCCGGCCTCGGTATATGCTCTCAGACTCTCCTGCAGTGACTCGGTAAATACTGTAAATCGCTTCTTTCCGTCTGCATTGCCGGTCAAGGTCGTCACCTGCTTTCCGCATATAAGGTCCACGCACCAGGCGTCTTTCCAGTAGCTGCCTCCGAATGCCTCGTTGCTGCATGAATAGAAAGGATATCCGGCTTCCATGACAGCCTTGCCGTGGGTAAAGATGAAGTCGAAAGTGTTTCCTGCAACAGTCTCTCCTGCATAGTCCTGATGCGAGCCGCCGAATCCCGGATTGTCATTGCTGATCCATTCCAGACCGCGGTTCTTCTGGTACATCTCGCCGATGAAAGTGATATCCTTCATATACGGAACACCGCTGTCTGTCGAATTGTCAAATCCGGCGTATGTCGGAGTATCGAAGAATGCTGGGCCGCTGATTCGGTCGAAATTGTTGATGATCAATACCTTATCATCTGTGATGGAACCGTCTTCAGGGATTCCGATGCAGATTGTTTCTGAAGGGAAACTTTTACCTCCGTCGTTGAAAGCCTCCACCTTGAAGCTGTATATATGCCCCGGCTCTATCTGTACCTTATATGAAGTCTGTTTGCCTCCTGTGATGATTGTGCCTTTGTCGAATGCGCCGTCATCCATGCGTGTGTACAGGATATAGCCTGAAGGAGTGGCTGTAGGCTCCATTTCATCGATCCTTCCTTTCCAGCTTATTTCAACATTGCCTCCCTCCGCGAATCTTACGCCCATATGGCTTACCGGAAGCGGCTGTACTGTATACGGAATTCCGTATCTGTTGCTCAGATACTTGAGCATGCCCTTGTATACAGCACGGCTTACAGTGAACCTGAATTCCGGATCGAGACCATATTTCATGTCGGCGAAATTCTGGTGGGAGAGAATCTCCAGAAGCATTGAAGGTGAGGATGGTGTGCGTGACTCGCGGTAGCCTCTGTTCCATATCTGTCTTCTTGTCCAGTCCGGATTGAATTCCGCCCTGATATCGTGAACGATCTGTGACTGAACTATATCTGCAAACTCCCTGCTGGTCATTCTGCTCTCCCCGGAAGGAAGCTCGAACTTTCCCTCGGATTCGTATGTATATATGCTGAGCGTACCTATGATCGAATCATCCGGGGTCACTCCAGCGTCGCTGTGAAAACCAAGGGTGAGATCGACCGGCAGTCCTTTTTCGCTGCTGAGCCAGTTGACCCAGTCTCCGCGGCACATGTAATCGTCCTTGTAATCGTTCTGCTCCTCGCTCGCATTGAATATCTTCCTGTCGACTCCTGCCCACTGAAGCCAGTACTTGGCGCCTTCGACGTATCTTGGCATTCCTGATACGGCAGCATCTTCGCCTTTCTTTCCTCTGGCGATGTTACCCATTCCTCCTCCGAACTTCACAGCATCTGCAGTAACTACGCTTCCTCTCTCGAAGTCGTAGCCTTTTGGAGTCCTGGAACTCAACGATACATATCCCTCGGAGCCCTTGTCGAATTCGAATGTTCCCAGATATACCCATGTGCCGCCGCTCATCTTCTGATTGACGACGAATTCTGTGGTTCCACCCATGTGTACCACCTTGTAATGGGCCGCTGAGGTGCTTTCCTTCAATGTTTTATATGAGATATAGACTGCATATTCGCCGCGGTGCGGGATATCAGGTCTCCATACGATTTCAGCCTCCTTGCCTGAAGCGTCATGCTTGATGCAGTTGCTGCGGCGGGCTGTTCCCAGCCCGAAAGGACTCTGGCAGTCAGTATAGGTCTCATGGAAGTCGGCAAAGCCGTTGTCAACATCTTTCCACTTGCCGGTCTCCTTGTACTCTGCTTCTCCACGGCCTCCCAGGCATTCGTCGTTGTCTGCTATGATTTCAGCTCTCTGCGTATCTCTTTCACGTGGAATCAGGACATAGGCTCCTGCATTTTCCAGCATCGGTGCCAGGAACGGGAGCACATAACCTTGGGTGTACATGTCCTCTACTGTCTGAAACAGGCATGGACGCTGCCAGTCCCATATTCCTGAACCGTTGTCGAATATCAGTCCGTGACTTTGCCAGATTGCTATGTTCCTGCCGCTCAGTCCGGTCTTGAATTCCTGTGCGTCTGTACGGGTGATGAATCTTTCCCTGTCAGTGGGGGCGGCTGCCCTGTTGAGAGACTTGAACGAACTGCCCTTGAAGCTCAAGGATGCTACCTCGTGCCTCTGCATCTCGATGTTCTTGGTATAGATGTTTCCGAGTTCGAAACTGTCATATTTTTCTGGGAAAAGGCTTCTGAGAGTTTTCCTGAACCACTCTGTATCGCCTCTTCTGATAGGGAAGTCGCTAAGGCTGACGTCAAAATAGAAGTCCAGCTTTCCGCTTCGCTTCATGATGCTTTTCACCTTCAGATTCCCTTTGACCGAAGTGCGTTCATACATAAGGGTGGAAAGCGAGTCGCAGGCCGGCTTGAAATCCTTTACGATGGCAGACTGGCCGTAAACTGCTCCGCAAAATAGAAATATTGATAATGAAATGGCTAGAAGTCGTTTCATGTTATGATCTTTTTCTGGATTTCTTCCTTGAACGTGATCTTATGCAGCTGGTCATTATTCCGATAGTGCTGATCGCGTAGCCTATTGACAGGCCTATTGCATCTGCGCGGAGATCTTCCAGGTCATATGAACGGTATCCCAGTGCATATTGTATCCTCTCGGTGCCATATGCAATGCACAATCCGGTTCCAGTCATTAAGGTCAGCACCAGCATCTTCTTGATAAATCCTGCTCCTGACGGCGAGAATGCCATATATGCCAGAATAGGGAATGGCAGGAACATGATGAAATGTGCAATCTTGTCGACCTGAAGTCCCATCCATGTCGTAGGAATATCCCTGAGTTCATCTGCCTTCATGAAGCAGACGACTGCAATTGCTGCCAGATAGAGGACAAATGCAATGATTCTTAGATATCTCCTTACGGGTTTCATCGGCGTTTGTGTTAAAGAGCCTGCATGTCGTTAAGCTTCTTATAGTGGCCGTCACGTGCAATAAGCTCCTCATGCTTTCCTCTCTCAACTATCTTGCCCTCATATAGAACGCAGATCTCATCTGCATTCTTGATGGTAGACAGACGGTGGGCGATAGCTATTGTGGTCCTTGAACCTGTCAGCCTGTCGAGTGCCTCCTGAACCAGCTTCTCCGACTCTGTGTCGAGGGCTGATGTGGCCTCGTCCAGAATGAGTATGTCAGGGTTCTTGAGGATTGCACGGGCAATGCTGATACGCTGTCTCTGACCTCCGGAAAGTTTGGCGCCTCTGTCTCCGATATTGGTCATGTAGCCTTCCTCCTTCTCCATGATGAAATCGTGCGCATTTGCGATCTTTGCCGCTGCAATCACATCTTCCATCGTCGCTCCTTCTACGCCGAATGCAATGTTATTGAAGATGGTATCATTGAAGAGGATAGCCTCCTGGTTGACATTTCCGATCAGACTTCTGAGATCCTTGATCCTGACATCCTTGACGTTCTTGCCGTCAATGGTGATGCTTCCGCTGCTGACATCATAGAATCGAGGAATCAGGTCCACCATAGTGGACTTACCCGATCCTGACTGTCCTACCAATGCAATCATCTTTCCTTTCGGAACGGTAAGATTGATGTCTGTCAGGACTTCCTTTCCGTCCTCGTAGCAGAAACATACGTTGTTGAACTTTATGCAGTCGTTGAATGAGTCGAGACTTTCAGGATTCTTGGTCTCGGTGATATCGTTCACAGCACTGAGGATCTTGTCCACTCTTTCAATCGATGCTACTCCCTTAGGAATGGCATAACCGGCCTTTGAGAGCTCCTTGAGAGGGTTCAGTACGCTGTAGAGGATCACCAGGAAGAAGATGAAGGTCGGCGCATCGATGATGCCTTTTCCAGTACCGCTGAGGATAAGGGAGCCTCCGAACCAAAGCACGACCATGATCATTCCTGTTCCAAGCAGTTCGCTCACAGGATGGGCAGAAGCCTGTCTGATCTGTACTTTCATGATAGACTTTCTGTATGTGTTTACAGTCCTGTTGAACTTATCGTTCATCTTGTCTTCGGCGATGAAGGCCTTGATGATGCGGATACCTCCAAGGGTCTCTTCGAAATGTGAAAGCAGGTCGCTCCATTTGCTCTGGGCCTCCAGTGAGGTACTCTTGAGCTTCTTGCCTATCGCTCCCATCACCCATGCCATCAGCGGCACCACTGCCAGTGTGAAAAGTGCCAGCTGCCAGCTGGTATATACCAGAGTTCCGAAATAGAAGATGATAAGTATAGGGTTTTTGAGGAGCATGTCAAGCGAACTCGTGATAGAATGCTCGATTTCAGCCACGTCTCCGGTCATTCTTGCAATGAGGTCGCCTTTTTTCTGACGTGTGAAGAATCTCAGCGGAAGGCTCATCAGCTTGTTGTAGATCTGCACTCGGATGTCCCTGATGATTCCGGAACGGAGAGGTACCATGACTGCTGACGATCCGAAGTAGCATGCGGTCTTCAGCAAGGTTACCCCTACCATGAACAGTCCGAGATAGAGCAGTGTCTTTGAGGCTCCGGCGCTGTCGATCAGAGATGTGACGAAATAGTACATGTTGTTCAGGAAGATATCCTTGAACGATACATCAGCCGAGTCCCATGGAATGAAGGCATAGTCCTGTACATCCATTCCGAACAGGATCTGCAGGATAGGAATGATGAACGTGAATGAAAATATATTGAAAAGCGCGGAAAGTATGGTCAGGAAAATCGACCATGCGACGTTGGCTTTATATGGCTTGATGTATTTTAAGAATACCTTGAAAAATCCTCTCATTGCAAAATGTACATTTAACCGACAAATGTAGTCATTTTTTTAGAGAATATCAAAGCATCATCTTTTCCAGCCAATGGTACATCAGAAATATGCGTTTTTTCAGGATTTCGATGTTGATGGTTTCTGCCGTATCACGGGTCTTGTTGGTGTTCATGGTTATGCCGGAGGTGAAAAGTACTGCCGGTATTCCGTTGTCGACAAATATCTTCTGGTCCGAAAGGCGGTAGAACATCTTCGTGAAATCCTTGCTGCCGTAGTAGGTGAGATCGATGTCAAGGTCGATTCCATACATCCGGTTGCATGTGTGCAGCATTTCCCGCTTTATCGGCTTGAGGGATTCGGTGCCCAACATGATGATGTAATCTTCCCTTCCCGATTTCAGAGGGGACATCGTCGCTCCGATCTGGTCGATGTTGACCATGAGTGATATCTTTTCCTTGGTTATGGTCTTTCCGGTCTGTGGGTCTTTCAGATCGCCCCTCTCTATCATCCTCCAGAATGCCTTGGATCCTGCCATGTCCTGTTCCTTTGCATCGAAAGCCACGAATATGACGTTGTAATTGTGGCTCTTTCCGTAGTTTCTGAGCTCTTTCATCATCTCGGCCAGGCTGATCAAAGCCACTGTGCCAGAGGCGTTTGCATCAGCTCCGGGGTACATGTTCCCGTTTAGGACGCCAAGATGGTCATAATGTGCGCCTACCACAACATATCTGTCACGGGTGAAATACTTCGATCCCGGAAGCATGCCCAAGATGTTTCGTCCCAAGCAGTCCTTGTCTATATGTACGCGCTTACCGTATGAGTCGCCGAACTGCAGGAGGCCGATTCTCCGGAACTCCCTCTGGATCCAGAAAGCTGCCTCATATCCGCCCCTGGTCCCGGTTCCTCTGCCCTGGCAAAGGCTGTCGCTCAGGAATGATAGCTGCATCTGGAGCTTTTCGCGGGTGATGGCCTTCTTTGCGGGCTGATGTTCGCGCGACATTGCGTTCTGAGCCATAGCTTTGGTCGGAGCAAGCATGCAGCACGCCGTAACCGCCAGTAAGATGACGGTCAGCAGATAATTTTTTGGCCTTTTTGTCTGCATGCGCGCGATAAATGATTATATTTGTAAGTTGGTTTGTTCCGCGTCTGTCGGAACCAGCCGCCAAAATTAGAAAAAAACAATCAAATAAGGAGAATTTATTTTGCTTAAGGACCGGATATATAAGTTTTTAGTAGCCCTGATGCTGCTGGTCACCCTCAATGTGACTGATGTCTTTGCCCAATATGATAAGGACGTCTTCCTTTATCGTGGCCGCCTTGCGCTTTCTGAAGGCAGGTATTCGCAGGCTATCGAGAACTTCAATGTACTTGCCCAGCTGGATACAGCCGACTATTGGACATTCTTTTTCCGTGGCATAGCAAAATACAATCTCGGAGACCTTCGCGGAGCGAAGAAGGACTTCGACCGTTCGGTCCGCATCAATCCGGTCTTTACCTCCGGCTACCATTACAGAGGCATCACCGAGAGCCGTTTCGGAAACTATGATGCCGCACTGGAAGATCTCCAGACCGCAATCGACCTTCGTCCCGGTACTGTCGGTCTGTATTTCAGCAGGGGAGTGACCTACTTCCTTTCCCAGCAGTTCGACAAGGCTGTCAGCGACTTTGACCGATATATCCGCAAGGAGCCTAAAGATCCTTCTGCATATCTCAACCGCGGTGCCAGCTACCTGTTCCTTGGTGATACCACCAAGGCATATCATGACTACAACAAGGCCATCAAGCTTGAGCGTTTCGATCCGGAGGGATATGTCCGCCGAGGTCGTCTCTATGCCCAGCAGAAGGACTATGACAATGCCATCGCAGACATGGACAAGGCCATAGAGCTGGACTCGACCAATACTTTCGCATACTTCAACAGGGCCATAATGTATTATGAGCTTCAGGACTATCAGAAAGCTATGACCGACCTTGATGAGGTCCTCGAAGATGAGCCTGGAAATGCCCTGACCCTTTATAACAGAGGTCTGATCCATGCACAGCTCGGAGCGTATGAAGATGCTCTTGCCGACCTTGACAGGGTGCTGAACATCAACCCTGATAACGTTCTGGCCTATTTCAACCGTGCTTCCATCTTCATCGAGATGGGACTCTATCGCAACGCTCTCGAAGATTATGACAGAGCGATCGAACTCTACCCGGATTTCGCGAAGGCCTATATGAACCGTTCATATGTCAAGAATCTCCTTGGCGATATGAAGTCGTCAAAGAAGGACTATGATACAGCCCAGCAGAAGGTGAGGGAGTACCGCGCAAAGAATGTTACTGATGCCGGTTCATTTGCGGATACAACGAGGAAATACAGCTCTCTGTTGTCTCTTGATGCAGAATTTGCCAAGAAGGACTTCAATGACGAACTGTTGCAGAACAGGGATATAGACGTAAAGTTGAGACCACTGTATAAGTTTGTCCTTACCAAGGAAATGGAGATCGGAAACTATGCACTTTCCAACAGATATCAGAACCCTCTGCTGGCCAAGTTCCTGAACGAACTTCCGGTTCCGGCGGGAATTCGCAATGTTCAGGAGCCTGTCGACCCTAAGACACTTTCACGACTTGAGGCCGTCGCATGGTCGGAGGAATCTCCTATGCACATGTTCCTCAGAGCGATATATGAGTCCGATACACGTCAGTTCAATTCGTCGCTGGGATATTATTCGAAGGCTGTCGAAAAGGCTGAGGCCGGTGCAGCTGCTCGCGAACTGACCCTGCTGGAGGACTACTATCAGGCCTTCTACCATATGAACAGAGGCGTGCTCAGAGCAGATATGATCGAGTTCATCGCTTCGATAGAAAGCAATGTTCAGGTGCTCTCGATGGATGATACAGGCAATACCAGGGCCAGGGTGAAGGATCAGGTGACGAGGACATACGACTACACCGATGCCATTGAAGATATGGAGGCGGCTGCCGGAATTCTGCCTGATCTGCCTTATGTGTATTTCAATTTAGGAAATCTATACTGTCTCTCGAAGGAACATATAAAATCCATTGAGAACTATACCAAGGCGATCGAGCTGTACTCTTATATGGGGGATGCTTATTTCAACAGGGGATTGGTGCTTATCTATCTGAAGGACAAGGAGAAAGGATGTATTGATCTTTCGCGTGCAGGAGAACTTGGAGTGCAGGATGCATACAGCATCATCAAGAAGTATTGTGAAGAAGAAAAGGAATTATGATAAAGGCGATAATATTTGACATGGGCGGTGTCCTTGTGGATCTTGATATCGAAGATTGCAAGGAGGCTTTCAAAAGAGATCTTGGATATTATGAAATAGACCAGATCATCGATGCATGCCATCAGAAGGGCATTTACGGTGATCTGGAGGAAGGAAAGCTCTCAGCAGATGACTTCAGAAAACTTGTGCTGGCAGGGTCGCGCGAAGGGGCCATGCCGGAGGATGTGGATAAGGCCATGTACCATATCCTTGTGGGAATTGCTCCATACAAGGTTGATATGCTGCGCAGGCTTTCCGAGTCATATGATCTGTATATGCTCAGCAACAACAACCCTATCTGTCTTCCATGTGCGCAGAAGATGTTCGCCGATGCAGGAATTCCTCTGGACAAGATATTCAAGAAGTGTTACATGTCCTTTGAAATGAAGGCACTGAAACCTTCTGAGGCTTTCTATAAGTCTGTCATTCAGGATATCGGACTTACTTCCGAACAG
This sequence comes from Candidatus Cryptobacteroides sp., assembly GCA_045539015.1. Taxonomy (GTDB): domain Bacteria; phylum Bacteroidota; class Bacteroidia; order Bacteroidales; family UBA932; genus Cryptobacteroides. Next base: position 2,393 of record JAZQEN010000064.1, on the reverse strand, counting down.
CTGTTGTTCATTGATGATTCCCATAGGAATGTCGACGGAGCGATAGATGCCGGACTGCCGGCTGTCTATTATGAGCCGGGTACAGATCTGGATGATCTGATACGCAGGATTCTGGCTGACGATGCGGCATGCGATGGTATGGAGTCTGAGGGTTCGGATGGATATATAAATATGGAGGGCGGGTGCTGATGGTCAAGTTCATGAGCCTTTCCAGTGGCAGTTGCGGAAACTGCTATTATCTTGGTACTGAGAACGGTGGTATCGTCATAGATGCCGGCGTCAGTCTGCGCCGTCTCAAGAAATCTCTTCAGGAATATAACCTCACGACTGACTCGTTTTCGGCAGTCCTTGTCACCCATGATCACCTTGACCATATCCGTCATCTTGGTTCATTCTGCAAGCGCCTCAGCAAACCGGTATATACTTCTGAAGCCATTCATAAGGCTCTCGCCCGCCATACGTTTACAGCACCGACCATAGGTCCATGTCGTCGTGTGCTTCCGGAAGGGGAGAGTGTTGAGATCGCCGGTATGTCGGTCCGTTATTTTGTGGTGCCTCATGATGCTACCCAGACTGTTGGCTATGCTATAGAAGTTGAGGGACATAAGTTCGTGATAATGACCGATATCGGTCGCATGACTGACGAGGCAGTGGGGTATGCCCGCCAGGCCGATTCCGTAGTCGTCGAGTCAAACTATGACATGGATATGCTCATGGGCGGTCCATATACCTATGAACTCAAGATGCGCATAGTCCAGGGTTGCGGCCATCTGAGCAATGACGAGTGCGCCTCGGCCATACGCCGTTTCTGGCATCCCGGCCTGCGCAATATCTTCCTGTGTCACCTCAGCGAAAATAACAACACCCACGACCTGGCCTTCAACTGCTCGCTAGAAGCGCTGTCGTCCCTGGGCGTGAAGAAAGGAGATGTAGCCCTCCGCTGCCTCCCTCGCCAGTACCCCTCTCCGCTGTTCACCCTATAGGTCCGCCTTCTGTCCAGCGTGGGATTCCTGTCCAGCTGAGCATTCCTGTCGAGCTGAGCATTCCTGTCCAGCGTGGGATTCCTGTTCTCCTGACCGTCAGCGAAGGATCTCCCGTGTGCTCGGGGGTCAAAAATGCTTACCCCGGAGCACACTGACCTGCCTTCTGTGTGTGTCTAGGGTATATGAGCGTGCTCGGGGGTCGCACAAAACAACCCCCGAGCACACTTTTCCGTCATCCCGACCTCTTCTTGTTATCCTGAGTGTGCTCCTGTTCTCCTGACCGTCTGCTACCAGGTTAGGAACTAAGTACTTTTGAAACGAGATCTTTGGGCAGACCCAATATGCGGCTCAGTTGCGGTATACTTGTCTTGTTGTTGAAATACAGGTTTTTGATCATTCGGCATTTATCACCGGTCGAAAGCTCTGCTAACCCCCTTCCGTTAAACCATGTTGCAACTAGTTTTTCAACTGAGTCTACCAGACCCAAGTCGTCAATTTTTATCTGCGGCTTTATGGCTAATTCATATTCCATATGGCTATCGTTGCACCTGCCAAGATAAGTCAGAAACATCTTGCCGGAATTATGAAACATCTTCTCAACTATGTCATATCTTACAAACGACCGGCTCTCGATTCTTCCATTTTCGTCAATCAGAAATGGAGTATCATTAAGTGAATATCTCGACTTGAGCACCCTTCTTCTTTCTCGAACGCCTAATGATGATACCGAGCGAAGGTTTTTGTTGTTGTATTTGCTGAAATATGCAGAATAGCTCGACCATGGATAGTCTTCAATTCTTCTGCATACTTTTGCGCATATTGCATTCCGCAGAATATATGCTATACAGTTCTGCATATACTTTTCGGAATCTACCAAGGATATGCTGTGCCCGATGCCGTCGAAACATCCATGAATCCCGTATCTGTTCATCAGATAAGTAGAGATTTCCTGTTTAAGCAGTCGGATGAATTTTTCTGCGGTTGGCCTGTCCTTGCAGATAATCAGAGTATGCAAGTGGTTGGACATGATTATGAAGGCAATGATGTCAATCTTCAGTTTCCATGACAATATTGCGATGAAGTTACATACTGTTCTGAAGTCATCATCATCCTTCATCAGTATCGGGGTGTCGTGTCCGTTTGTGCAAATGTGATAACAATTGCCATTGATCAGATTTCCTAGGTCCATATCCATATTAATTGGTTTGGCTCAAAGGTATCTGATTTGCCCTTCCGTCCAGGTCGATTTAAAAAAAGATTCTTCAGATTTTTCTTTTTCTTAAACTTTAAAATTTATTTTTAAGTGTATAAAATTTATTTTAAAGCGTGCTCGGGGGTCGAAAATGCTTACCCCGGAGCACACTGACCTGCCTTCTGTGTGTGTCTAGGGTATATGAGCGTGCTCGGGGG
>JAZQEN010000063.1:0-7639 GCA_045539015.1 Candidatus Cryptobacteroides sp. | reverse complement strand
TGGCGTATGCGGAACAGGTATATATCGTAGAGTACACGATATGATCCCTATCCTCAAAGATGAGATCCTTTACCGGATTCATTTCAAGAATCTCTCCACTTGACATCTCAGACCGATATACACCCTGCATGGCTATCCTTCCTTTCTCGTCCTCATACACTATGCTTAATTCTCCAATAGCACCTGGAAGAACGGCTACATAGTAATCGCCTTGTTCAAGGACACCACCGGGAGCATTCAACACGACATTGGAAGCCGAGGCCGGCATTGGAAAGACTTCTGTGCCTTTACGGAAATCGAGAGCACAGTCTCCCGACAGCCTTTCATTCTCAGATATTATCGAAATACTCCTGATGCGGCCGGAATCAGGTCCTATTGTAAACTTCAGATACGAGAGTTTCTCGCTGAATTCGAACACGCGGTCATCATCAGACGCAACTGCGGTCGCTATTCTCAGATTATCAGGAATCGCCCCCTTGACTGCAGTCTGAACCGTAGGCACGGTCACTATGGCAGAGACCGGAACATCCGGGCTGAAATATTTCAGACAGTCATATGGATATACGGCATAATATTCTTCTGCCGAAACAACATTGCCCTTCAGCGAACATTTACCTGACTTCACTGATGCCTTGAAAGGCTTGGGAGCACCCTTGAGCGCAACCATATCCCCATCCTTGAAAGAAAAGGCATCTGACTTGACATCGAAGTTCATCTTCACTTCAGTCTCCTCAGTCGATGGATCATCAACACAAGAGACTGCCGCACATGAGAATGCAGCAGTCACCAGAAGCAATATGCCAGATTTTAGAAATTTCATTGAATGGAAGCTTGGCTGTTCAGCGCAGTCTGAATTTCCTCGTCCAACGGCATGAAGAAACGGTAGAACGCCTCTTCTCCCACCTTTGAGTAACGGCCCACAAGGCCAAGTACCTGAGGCATGAGATACTCTCGTGTCTCTTCCCACTCTCCGGCCTTCGGTCTGATTCCATCAACCTTGGCAGCATATGCCAGGAAGTGACCTTCAACATCAAGCTTTCCAAGATATGCCTCAAGGTCTGCAAAGTTGTCTATCTTCGACAGATCAGACTTATACCTGTCAAACATTACCGAAGCGAATCTCATCGATGTAGCCTTCTTGTTGCACTGGATATGGAAATTCGTGGCGAGCGTAGTATCTATCGGCACGAACACATCAGGGATTATACCTCCGCCACCATAAACCTTGCGTCCTTTGGCTGTAAGATAGACAGCTGTCGTATCTACCTTTATACTGTCTGCCGACAGCATCTCTCCATGAGCATAGCGGTCAATTATATCATAAGCATAATCGCCATCATACGGTTTCTGGATGCAACGTCCTGAAGGTGTATGGAAACGGGCTACCGTCAGGCGCAATCCGGAACCATCTGTAAAATAGATAGGCTCCTGCACAAGTCCCTTTCCAAACGACCTCCTGCCCACAACGAGTCCGCGGTCATTATCCTGGATGGCACCGGCGAAGATTTCACTTGACGAAGCACTGGACTCATCAATCAGCACAACCAGCTCAATATCCTGCAGCTGTCCGTCACCATCGGCATCATACTGTTCACGCTTGCGGTTGCGGCCCTCCATATAGACAATACCGTCGCCTCTGCGGAGGAATTCATTGGAGATCAGCAGAGCCTGATCAAAATAGCCTCCGGTGTTGCCTCTGAGATCGAATATGAGTTTTTCCATACCCGATTCTACCAGCTTCTGCGACGCCTCGATGAACTCTGCGGATGTTGTACGGGAGAATTTCGCAAGCTTAATATAACCTGTACGGTCATCTATCATGAAGGCGGCGTCAACGCTGTGCTGAGGGATCTTGCCTCTGGTTATCTCAAACGGCACAGATGTTCCGTCCCTGTTGATGAGAATATCAACCTTGGTTCCGGCAGGGCCTCTCATAAGCTTCACCATCGAATCCTGTGGAGTCTTGTTACCTGCAATGACTTTAGCATCCACCTTGATTATCCTGTCTCCAGGGATGAGTCCGGCCTTCTCGGACGGGCCTCCAGGGATGACATTCAGCACTATGGCTGTATCTCCCGGAACATTGAAAGTGATACCGATCCCCTCAAAATTTCCGGCCAGCTGGTCCTCTGCTGCCTCCAGTTCCACAGGAGGCAGATACAGGGAGTGCGGGTCAAGTTTCGCCAGAGCCGCAGTTATGGCAGCATCTGTCATGGCCTCCATATCAATGGTATCCACATACTCATTGCCTATCTGCTGAAGCATGAGATTCAGCTTTCGCCACTGATTATAATCGCCGTCAAACATGACCGTATGCTCGGACGGAGCCGGTCTCCTGACCGATATTAAAGTAGCGAGTACGCCGATGACGACTCCAAGAAACGCCGTCAGGTAATTATAATTAAGTTTCATAGTTTACTATCAATCAACCTGTTCCACTTCAATACCTGCACGTACGAGCAAGTCTATGCCATCGGTAAGACGGTATGAATCGCGATACACGACCCTCTTTATACCAGCCTGAATTATAAGCTTAGCACATTCCATGCAAGGAGAAGCAGTAACATACAGCGTCGCACCTTTGCTGCTGTTGCCGGACTGAGCCACCTTTGAGATTGCATTTGCCTCAGCATGTAGAACATAGGGTTTGGTCACTCCATTCTCATCCTCGCAGATATTCTCAAACCCGGACGGGGTACCATTGTACCCGTCCGAAATGATCATCCTGTCCTTAACCAGCAAGGCACCGACCTGGCGACGCTTGCAGTATGAATTATGGGCCCATACCCCGGCCATTTCTATGTAGCTTTGGTCAAATTTTTCCATAATTATCGCTGATAGAGATATCTCTTGATACTCTTCTTAGGTGTTCTTTCAAAATCCTCTGACATCACCTCAATCTTCTTGAGCTTCGCATATTTAGGAAGTTCCTTGTTAAGGTCAGCAAGGGTTCCTTCAATATATTTCACAAATGCACCCTGTGACATTCCGTCCTTCTGGCCCTGCTGGAAATCAGGATATATGAGGGCGGTCAGACCTCCATCATCCTCTACGACAAGCGAGTCTACCACATAAGGCTGGCTGTTGATCACGGTCTCCACTTCCTCCGGATAGATATTCTGTCCGCTAGGGCCGAGGATCATGCACTTCGTACGTCCCTTGATGAAGAGCGAGCCGTCTGCATCAAGGATACCCATATCTCCGGTGCGGAACCACCCGTCCTCTGTGAAGACCTCGGCAGTAGCTTCTTCGTTCTTATAGTATCCAAGGAACACATTGGCGCCTTTGATCTGGATTTCACCAGGTATTGTTGCAGGATCCTTTGACTCAATGCGGACCTCCATGTTAGGTGCAGCCTTTCCGCATGAGTAGAGCTTCTCCTCCTTCCAGTCATCATATGTGATGATCGGAGCACACTCGGTCATGCCATAGCCGACTGTGAACGGGAAGTTCATCTTCTTGAAGAATGCCTCGACTTCCTTGTTGAAGGCAGCTCCGCCTATGATGACCTCATAGAACTCGCCGCCGAATGCATTGACAAGCTCTGTCTTCACCTTATTAAGAACTACCTGGTTAAGACCAGGAAGTTTCATCAGGAACCTGATACCTTCCTTTTCCAGTATAGGCTTGACCTTGGTCTTGTATATCTTCTCGATTACCAGCGGCACGGCAATCACAATACTAGGCTTTACCTCTGCAAGAGCCTGCATGATGATCTTAGGGCTTGGAAGACGTGACAGGAAGTGGACGTGGCAACCTACCGAAAGTTCATAGAGGACCTCGAACATGAGACCATACATATGGGCACACGGCAGCATCGAAACCACTCTGGACTTATTATTAAGCAGCGGAAGCACCTTTTTAGCGAACTCCATGTTGGAATATATGGCCCGATATGGTATCATTACTCCCTTTGAGAATCCGGATGTTCCTGATGTATAATTGATTACTGCAAGCTCGTCTGCAGAATCCTCATAATATGAGATATTCTCAGAGGTGAATGCCATCGGATATTTCTTTCCGAAAAGTTCATTCAGGTGATCACGGGCATTTACTATATTCTCGTCTGAAGCATAAAGCAATTTGAAGGTATTTACCTGAATGATTGCATGAAGGTCCGGCATTTCAGACTCGGTAAGACCCTCCCATATCACATCATCCACAAAAAGTATCTTAGCCTCGGAATGATTTACAAGGTGGTGGACATTGGCTGACTTGAACTCATGAAGAAGAGGTACAGGGACAGCGCCATATGTCATCGTTGCAAGAAAGGCAACAGCCCAGTTAGCCTGATTTCTGGAACATATCGCGACTTTGTCGCCCTTCTGAAGCCCACATTCCTCAAACATGATCTGGAGTTTTGCCATACGTCTGGCCACGTCTCCAAACTTCAATGTAACACCCTGATAATTAGAAATAGCAGGGCGGTCCCAGTTATTTTTGAACGCTTGTTCAAAAATCTTGTTTACTGATGTAAATTCCATAAACTTTCAGTTAAGTACACTTATTCTTATTTCAATTTCACCGTACGGGTCTTGCCGTCATAGCACTCGACTTCCACGCTGGTGGAATTCTTAACCTTGACTTCACCCGTCGGCAGAATCATCTGGTTATTTGTAAACTTGGTCAGCGGCTGTCCGCCATAGAACGGATATATCAGCGTCTGGACTGATGTACGCACAACCCAGAAGCTGTTATCACCAAGCTTTATCCTCTCAGGAAGGCTCTTCACTGTTTCCGGAGCATCGATACCTTTCCATGAATCCGGCTGCTTTCCCTTGAGATTATACATTTCGATGGAGTTGTCCTTGTGCAGCACCATCACGTTGTATGAATTGACCCCATTGAAGTCGTACACGTCCGGTCCAAGGAGGATTTCCTTGCCCAGATCCACAGGGAACCCCTGCACAAAGGCGCCCTTACGGTCAATGAGATATATGCTGCTGCCGGCACCGAACAGGATCTGTTTGTTGCCGTTTGCATAGTAGTCGATATTATGAGCGGTACCGCATAACTTCTGCTTGAATGGTACGCCCCATATTCCCTTTCCATCCTCTTCCTTCAGGCTGATCGCACCATTTGCCTGCTGATAAAAGAGATTGGTTCTGCCTGTGCCGGAATTTATTACCTTGAAAGGACCGGTCGGCACCACAACGACGGTATCTCTCTCGAACTTAGGGGCACGGGACCTCTTCATGGACAGGCCATAAGCCCTGAAGTCCGTACAGATCCTGTCATCCTGCCTATAGGCAGCAATCACTATCGGAGCATATTCGGCATCTGGCTTGACAGAGCCATGGACACGTAGCATGTCCGTGTTGAGAACCGAAGACAGGACCTTGTCATCTGCATTCATGTTCAGATATGCCACTATCGACACAGATCGACCGGCCAACAGGTCTGACTTGCCGGCATCGGCCATATAGGTCTTCAGGTCATAGTCCAACGCCACATCGCTTGTATATTCCTCAACGGCCGTCTTGCTTCCGGTGATGAGCCAGCCGTCCATACATGTGAAGTAAGACTCGTCCTTCAGTTCGAAAAGTTCTCCGAAGACGGATGCGATGTATGATCTGTAGGCATAAGGCAGAGCCTCAGGAACTGACGGGAAGGATGTCCTGCCGGTCTTTCGCAACAATACCGTATCAGCATGCTCCACCTTTACCAGATTGACAGTCTCCATTCTGTCCCCACAGTAGAAGGATGCTGTAGCGACTTCCTCAACCCCTAGTATTGAGAACAACTTCTCCGGACCAACCCCTGTTTTCTTTTGCAAGGTGTTCTGAACCAGTTCTGCTGCCGTCTTTTTCTGCTGTGCCTCAAGGTAACTTTCATATGCCAGCAGATAAGCGGCATAATCCCCTATCGGAACCGACAGAGCGAATGAAGTATAGCACGGAAGCATTTCAGACACCTTTGAAAATGACGGAGTGCTGTTCTGCACCACAGACACGAAGTCAGAAACACCGGAAAAACTATGAAAAGCCGTCAAAGTCTCATCCGAATCAACGTCCACCACCGTCCAGTCTGCAATTGTACTGGCAAATGACGCCGCATCCGAATACATCCTCTTTGCCGTATTGGCATCATATCTTTTATTGTAGAAACTACGGGAAAACGCCTTCTCAAAAAGAGGCTTGGCGTGAGCGTAGGATATGAACATGGCATTTCCGGGAGCATCAGCGGCCGCCTCCGGAAAACCCGACGCCTCAAGGATGGAATGGCCCTCCTTAAGATGGCTGAGAGAGGTATTGATATTGGTCCTTGTCTTCGCTATCATGACTAAGGAGCGGGAGCCCAGAGGACTGTCCGGTGCCACTGTCGAACAGTTTACATGTTCAGCCACAAAGCCATTCTCTGCCGCCAGAGCCATAAGTCTTCCCGCATGCTCGGACACCTCGTCTGAAGCCGGGCCTACATCAAAGATGTACAACGGCATGATCGATCCGGCATAATGCAGCGAAAGGGCCATCGGGACGGACGCCAGTTTCCTTTCATCCTCCATGAGTTCCGCCAGTTTCCCGGGAAAATCGAAGGCAGACAGAAGAGGCGATGAGATATTTTCAGCCTCGGAAAGGAAACAGACCGCTACGGCATTCGACGGTACCGCGCATGCCAGCTCATATCTGGCGCTTACGGAAACCGGCTCAGAATCATCACGATATAAAAAAGCTACAGCCGCCACGATCAAACCGATCATGGCAGCCAGAGCCGCGAAGCAGAGTATCAAAGACCTCCTGCTCATTATTTTACTGCGATTGCTTCGATCTCAACCTTTACACCAAGAGGAAGTGCAGCAGCCTGATAGCATGCTCTTGCCGGCTTCTCACCTGTAAAGTACTCAGCGTAGACCTCGTTCACTGCCTTGAAGTCAGCGATGTCTGCAAGAAGAACTGTAGTCTTTACTACATTGTCATAAGTCATGCCTGCCTCCTTGAGGATGGCTCCTATGTTCTTGAGAGACTGATGAGCAGCCGCCACGATATCCTCCTGCACCTTTCCACCAACAGGATTCACAGGAATCTGGCCTGAAATATAGAGAGTTCCATTCACTTCAATGGCCTGTGAATATGGGCCCACCGCCTTAGGTGCATCCGGAGTTGCTATTACCTTTTTCATGATATCATTAATTAATTTGATGTTATTCGATTAACATGCAAATATAAGAAAAAATAGCATACACACAAAAACGGCGAGCAGTACACAGGACGGATGACAGGGAGAAGGACAGGAAGGATGACAGGAAGAAGGACAGGGATTGCAGCAGCCATTTCGACCGTCCATCATAAAATCGTCCGAAAACCTGTCGGACGGTTCCGAAAACGGGGTCAAATGCCCCAAAACAGACACCGTCCATCATAAAATCAGCCATTTTCCTGCCGGACGCCCCCTCCCCCGCACCAAATGCACGACCTATTTCAAACGGATCAACGGAAAAGGTAGGTTGGTAAATTTAGTCTTGTCGTCTTTGTGGTATGGTGACGAAGCCATATTTTTAGATCTACAGAAAAAGCACCCCGCAATCCTTGCAAAAGAATCAAGCCATTTTTTTGCAAGGATTGCCGTTTGGGGTTCAAAATGACGTTTTTGATCCATTATTTGGAATCCTCGCACAAAAAAGTGACATTTCTTATGCGAG
>JAZQEN010000062.1:0-3130 GCA_045539015.1 Candidatus Cryptobacteroides sp. | reverse complement strand
GAGGCATTGATTCTGGGACTTGTTCAAGGACTGACAGAGTTCCTGCCGGTCAGCAGCAGCGGACATCTTGAAATAGGAAAGGTTCTTCTCGGAGTCGAGACTTCGGAAGACCTTATGTTTACTACTCTGGTTCATGCGGCCACCGTGCTCAGTACCATTGTTGTCTTCAGGAAACAGATATGGGGACTGCTTAAAGGGTTCTTCAAGTTTAAATATAATGATGAGACTGATTATATCCTGAAGATTGCTGTTTCCTGTATTCCGGTAATGATAGTAGGGCTGTGGTTCAAGGATCCGGTTGAGGCGCTCTTCGGGTCCATCAGGGTCGTTGGAGCCGCCTTGGTGGTGACATCATTCCTGCTGTTCTTCTCGGACAGGGTCTCTGCAAGGACTCCGAAAGCGGATGCTCCTGCGAAGCCGGCGGTCAGAAACGGTATTTCATACTGGCAGGCTATTGTTGTGGGCATCAGTCAGGCGATCGCAGTAGTTCCGGGGCTGTCCCGTTCCGGCACCACTATCTCAACAGGACTTATCTGTGGTGTGCGGAGAGAGGTTGTTGCCCAGTTCTCTTTCCTTATGGTCCTTATCCCGATTTTGGGTGAGTCTTTTCTTGAGGTTGTCGGAGGTGAGTTCTCAGCTTCGACCATAGGTGCGCTTCCTTTGATAACTGGTTTTGTCGCAGCATTCGTTTCCGGCCTGTTTGCCTGCAAGGTGATGATCGCCCTTGTCAAGAAAGCAAAGCTCAGCTGGTTTGCGTTGTACTGTCTTGTTGCAGCGCTCTGTATTTTTATTTTTGCATAGTCTCTTAGTCTGGACATGTCTCAGGACAGGAAATATACATATTTCGTTTCTGACGTTCATCTTGGTCTTCAGGTTGCGGATCCTGCAGACAGGGAGGCTCGTTTTGTAGCTTTCCTGAATTCACTGCCTGAGAATACAGAGGCCCTTTATCTTCTGGGCGATATCTGGGACTTCTGGTATGAGTATCGTGATGTCGTGCCGAAGGGCTATGTGCGTGTCTTTGCTGCTCTGCAAGGTCTTATGGACAGGGGAGTCGCGGTATATTTCTTTCAGGGAAACCATGACGTCTGGACCTATCATTATTTTGAAGAGCTTGGAATGAAGCGCCTTGTGCAGCCTGCGCGTGTGGAGATAGGTGGCAAGATCTTTTGCCTTGGTCATGGAGACGGACTGGGTCCGACGCCTTTCGGCTACCGTTTCCTTCGCGGGATGTTCCACTGTCGTTTCCTGCAGGTACTGTTCAGCACCTTGCATCCGTGGTTCGCTTTCAGGTTGGGAAACAGCTGGTCGCGCAGAAATCGTCTTGCCCGTCATCAGGAATATGTGTTCAGGGGTGAGGATGAGCCCCTCTACAAGTTTGCAGAAGCCTGTTCTGCGGAGAATCATGTGGATTATTTCGTATTCGGGCACTATCATGCCGACGTACATATGAATATGCCGTCCGGTGCGTCTTTCCATGTCCTGAAGGATTGGATAGACGGATCTCCTTATCTGTATTTTGATGGGATTTCCACTTCCGGAGGATCTTTCCAGAAAAGTGACCAGTAAAATGCCGGAAAATCTCCAGCTTCCCAGATTTCTACAAGCTCCTCGATCTTGCGGTCTTCTCCGGTGGGGTCGTATGGCTTTTTAAGGTCGGAGCCGAACATTTTTGCAACACCTTGCCAGAATCTGGCTGCCATTCCGTTCTTATAGTCCTTTATTATCATGTAGGATGACTTCCCGATTTCCCTGTCTATCAGCTTCATCAGCAGGGCTCCCTGGCTGACGGTCAGGTTTCTCATCGGCTTTTCGAATACCTCGAACAGTTCGTCCTGGACTTCATTTATATATTTGTCTCTCTTGACTCTTTTCAGTTTGTCGGCTGCAATTGTGCTGTCCGCCTTTGCTACCAGTTTGCGTGCGACGAGTGCATAAGGGTATGCCTTGCTGAAGTTGTGGACCAGTCTGTAGTATTTTCTCCATTCCTTGCCTTTCTGCTTGGGAAGACGTGAGTATACCTTGGATGCCTTTATTTCATCTATATAAATGGTGTCCTTTCCTTCAACTATATAATGCAGGTAGTTGTCCTTGTTCTTTGCGCTCTGTGCATGACAATCCTCTGCCGGCAGACATGTCATCATGAATGCGGCAGACAGTGTGGTCAGAATATTTATTATAGTCTTCTTCATAATAGGGATATGACCTTCCCGCTCACTGCAAATTTAGCAAACCTGCCCGTATATGCAAAATTCTCGCCACATGTCTGCCGGCAGTACTCTTTTTTACTGGCGACTAATACCCTGATAATCATCCATTTACTTAAACCTCGTGCTCCCCAATGACGGCACGAGGTTTGGGTAAATTATTGTGTATCAGTAATTTGGGCGCCAGCGGGTTCCGCTTGCATGGCGTCGTCATTCATGAGTAATTCTCAATCCGATTTACCTTCTTTTCGGGACCTCGTGCCAAACGTAAATATTCCGGATTTTCCATTGGTCGAAAATGCGCTCATAAAAATTTCAACACCTTTCGTAACTGCGTGAAATTACGCGATTTAGCTTTCAAAAACCTTGGTCGAAAATATTGAAATATTTTGTAAAAAATGTTTGTAATTCAGAAAAAATTACTACCTTTGCATCCCGCTAATTGAGGACCACTCCGCCCAACCAGCTGATACTCAATTAGTTAGGGATGTTGTGAAAATTTTATTAAAGTAATAGAGAAATGTTACAACCAAAGAAAACAAAATTCAGAAGGCAGCAGAAAGGCCGCATGAAAGGTCTCTCTCAGAGAGGAAACCAGCTTGCATTTGGCTCTTTCGGTATCAAGACCTTGGAAAACTGCTGGCTCACAGGCCGTCAGATCGAGGCTGCACGTCAGGCTGTTTCACGTTACATGAAGCGTGAGGGTAAGATCTGGATCAGAATCTTCCCTGACAAGCCTTACACTAAGAAGCCTGCCGAAGTGCGAATGGGTAAAGGTAAGGGTAATCCGGAGGGATTCGTATGCCCTGTAACCCCAGGCCGTATCCTTATTGAAGCTGAGGGTGTATCTCTTGAGATCGCCAGAGAGGCACTCCGCCTCGGAGCTCAGAAGCTTCCTGTAACCACTAAGTTTGTGGTACGTA
>JAZQEN010000061.1:0-5458 GCA_045539015.1 Candidatus Cryptobacteroides sp. | reverse complement strand
AACAGGTATCCTGAACTCGTGGATGAAGAGGAATGTCGCTCCGGAGGGCATCTCATATGCGGAGATGGACGATCTTGCAGCGACTGCTCCTATAGGAAGCGCAGGCGTAAGCATCCTTCCGTTCGGAAACGGAGCGGAGCGTATGCTGGAGAACAGGGAAGTGGGCAGCTCCATCCATGGAGTGAACTTCAATGTGCACAGCAAGGCGCATCTGCTTCGCGCAGCTCAGGAGGGCATCGTCTTCTCGTTCAAGTATGGTATCGAGGTGATGGAGCAGATGGGAATGAATGTCAATAAGATCCATGCCGGACATGCAAACATGTTCCTCAGCCCTATCTTCCGTGAGACCCTTGCAGGCGTGACCGGAGCGGTCATCGACCTCTATGATACTGACGGTTCTGTAGGAGCGGCAAAGGGCGCAGGCATCGGAGCAGGCATCTACAAGGACAACAACGAGGCGTTCGCAACTCTCGAAAAGCTTGCGGTCATCGAGCCTGCACATGCTCAGGAATATACAGAGGCGTACAATGTCTGGAAGGCCAATCTGAAGTAGACTGCCACAGGCTTCCGGCCTTCGCAATGACCCTCCCTGTCATTTCGAGCGTCTCTCTGTCATTTCGAGCGAGCGAAGCCTCCCACTGTCATTTCGAGCGAGCGAAGCGAGTCGAGAAATCTATTAATCAATTAATAAACATATAACTATGGCAACAAAAGAATTTTTCCCTGGAATCGGCAAGATCCAGTTTGAAGGCAAGGAGAGCAGAAACCCTATGGCTTTCCGTTACTATGATGCAAAGAAGGTAGTCCTCGGCAAGACCATGGCCGAGTGGCTCAAGTTCTCTATGGCATGGTGGCACACACTCTGCGCAGAGGGTGCTGACCAGTTCGGTGGCGGAACAAAGACTTTCCCTTGGAACGGTGCTGCATGTCCTGTACAGGCAGCAAAGGATAAGGTCGATGCAGGATTCGAGTTCATGCAGAAGATGGGCATCGAGTACTATTGCTTCCACGATGTAGACCTCGTAGACGAGGGCGCGAACGTTGAGGAGTATGAGGCTCGCCTCAAGGAAGTTGTAGCATACCTCAAGGAGAAGCAGGCTGAGACAGGCATCAAGCTTCTTTGGGGAACAGCAAACGTATTCGGCAACAAGCGTTATATGAACGGTGCCGCTACAAACCCTGACTTCGACGTTGTAGCACGCGCAGCAGTCCAGATCAAGAACGCAATCGACGCAACAATCGAGCTCGGCGGTACAAACTATGTGTTCTGGGGTGGCCGTGAGGGTTATATGAGCCTTCTCAATACAGACCAGAAGCGTGAGAAAGATCACCTCGCAATGATGCTTACCCTCGCACGTGACTATGCTCGCTCAAAGGGCTTTACCGGAACATTCCTCATCGAGCCTAAGCCAATGGAGCCTACAAAGCATCAGTATGACGTTGACACAGAGACTGTTATCGGATTCCTTAAGGCTCATGGCCTTGACAAGGACTTCAAGGTTAACATCGAGGTGAACCACGCAACTCTCGCCGGTCACACATTCGAGCACGAGCTTGCATGTGCAGTTGACGCAGGCATGCTCGGCTCTATCGATGCAAACCGTGGTGACTACCAGAACGGATGGGATACTGACCAGTTCCCGATCGACTCATTCGACCTCACTCAGGCAATGATGCAGATTATCCGCAACGGTGGCCTCGGCAACGGCGGTACAAACTTCGACGCAAAGACCCGTCGTAACTCTACAGATCTTGAGGACATCTTCATCGCTCACATCGCAGCTATGGATGCAATGGCACGCGCTCTCGAGAACGCAGCTGCTCTCCTCGAGGAGTCTCCGCTCTGCCAGATGGTGAAGGAGCGTTATGCAAGCTTCGACGCCGGTCTCGGAAAGAAGTTCGAGGACGGCGAGCTTACTCTTGAGGACGTTTACGCTTATGGTAAGGAAGTAAACGAGCCTAAGCAGACATCAGGCAAGCAGGAACTCTACGAAGCAATCCTTAACATGTATTGTTAAAGATCCTTCGCTGCGCTCAGGATGACATAGGAGAATCTCAGGATGACATAGGAGAATCTCAGGATGACAGAGGAAACTTGTCTGAATGCAATGCATCAGTGTCATGTTGAGCGAAGCGAAACATCTGTACACGTATATGACAAATACAAATAATAAAGGCAGCAAGGGCTATCTGTTTTCGATAGTCCTTGTCGCCGTTATCGGAGGTCTGCTGTTCGGATACGATACAGCAGTCATATCGGGTGCGGAAAAGGGCCTTCAGGCGTTCTTCATGGGCGCAAAGGACTTCGTCTACACCGACTTCATGCACGGTATCACATCGTCCAGCGCATTGATAGGATGTGTGATCGGTGCTGCGATTTCAGGAATATGCGCATCAAGGATGGGTAGAAAGAAGTCCCTGATTTTAGCAGGTGTACTGTTCTTCCTTTCAGCCCTTGGCTCGTACTATCCTGAATTCCTGTTCTTCCCTAAGGGTGAGGCGTCTTTCTCCCTTTTGATAGCATTCAATCTCTATAGAGTTCTTGGTGGTATTGGCGTCGGTCTCGCTTCTGCAGTGTGTCCTATGTACATCGCAGAGGTCGCTCCGAGCGACAAGAGAGGTACCTTGGTCTCTTGGAACCAGTTCGCCATCATCTTCGGACAGCTCGTCGTATACTTCGTGAACTTCATGATCCTCGGAGACCACATCGCTCCTATCATCGAGAAGGCTTCATCAGGACTCAACAAGATCACCAACTCAGCCCTTCTTGTAGGTGACTCCAACTGGAGCATCACTACAGGATGGCGTCTGATGTTCGTCAGCGAGGCAATTCCTGCAGGTCTCTTTACTCTGCTTCTCTTCCTCGTCCCTGAGACTCCTCGTTACCTTGCCATGACAGGAAGGGACGAGCAGGCCCTCACTGTACTGACCAAGATCAATGGAAGCAGCAAGGCTAAAGAAATTCTCGGTGAAATCAAGGCAACTGTGACCGAGAAGAAGGAAAAACTCTTCACATACGGTGTGCTTGTCATCTTCGTGGGCATCATGCTCAGCGTCTTCCAGCAGGCTGTAGGTATCAATGCAGTGCTTTATTTCGCGCCTCGTATTTTTGAGTCTCTCGGTATGGGCAACCCTATGATGCAGACAGTGATCATGGGTATCGTCAACATTGCATTCACCCTGCTTGCAATCTTCACTGTAGAGAAATGGGGCCGCAAGCCGCTCCTCATATGGGGATCTCTCGGTATGGCCATAGGTGCTGCCGGTGTCGCTGTGACAAGCGTATCTTCTGCTCTTCCTCCTGTGGTTGCCGTAATCAGCATCATGGTCTACAGCGCATCATTCATGTTCAGCTGGGGTCCTATCTGCTGGGTTCTCATCTCTGAGATCTTCCCTAACACCATCAGAGGTGCTGCGGTAGCTATTGCTGTTGCTTTCCAGTGGATATTCAACTTCATCGTATCTTCGACCTTCCTGCCGATGTACAACATGAGCCTCGGCTCTATGGAGAACTTCGGCCATGCTTTTACATACGGTCTTTACGGAGTCATATGTATCCTGGCGGCGCTCTTTGTCTGGAAGCTTGTTCCTGAAACCAAGGGCAAGACACTCGAGGATATGACCAGACTCTGGAAAAAATCTACATTTTAATATGATTTTTGTTCAATAAGAAGGGCTGTTACTCACGTAACAGCTCTTTTTTGTTAAAATTTACTAAATTTGTCTATCTGTGAAATAGTATTTAAACCACATACCGATGAAAAAAGACACTAATCAAAAACTGATGACCAACTGGCGCTGGTGGATGGTGGTTCTGCTCTTTGTCGCAACGACCGTCAACTACATGGACCGTCAGGTTCTTTCCCTTACATGGAAGGAATTCATCGCGCCGGAGTTCCATTGGACCGACAATGACTACGGTACGATCACTGCAGTATTCTCCCTCTTCTACGCATTCGCAATGCTCTTTGCCGGCAAGTTCGTGGACTGGATGGGAACAAAGAAAGGATATCTCTGGGCAATCGGAGTATGGTCTTTCGGAGCCTGCATCCATGCACTCTGCGGATGGGCTACAATGCATATCGAGGGCTATGAATCCCTTGAGGCTATGAAGGCTGTGGAGGCAGGTACCGGCGCTGCGCTTGCCGTGGCATCTGTCAGCGTATGGCTCTTCCTGGCAGCACGAAGCATTCTTGCTCTTGGAGAAGCCGGAAACTTCCCTGCAGCTATCAAGACCACAGCAGAGTATTTCCCTAAGAAGGACCGTGCATTTGCTACGTCAATCTTCAATTCAGGAGCATCTGTAGGCGCCCTTGTTGCTCCGGCTACCATTCCGCCTCTTGCCTCAGCCTTAGGTTGGGAGATGGCCTTCATCATCATCGGAGCCCTCGGTTTCGTCTGGATGGGATTCTGGGTGTTCATGTATGACAAGCCGCAGAAATCAAAGTATGTCAATGAAGCTGAGCTTGCATACATACAGCAGGATGAGGATGAGCCTGTAGCGGAGACTGCAGTTGAAGAAAAGAAATCGATACCTTTCCTGAAATGCTTTACCTATCGTCAGACTTGGGCTTTCATCGCTGGTAAATTCTTTACAGACGGCGTATGGTGGTTCTATCTCTTCTGGGCTCCGGCATATTTCCAGGATCAGTTCGGATATGAGGCATCTTCTGGAACAGGTATGATGCTTATCATCACCCTTTATGCTATTGTGACGGTGATCTCCATATTCGGAGGCTATCTGCCTAAGCTCTTTGTGGAAAAGAAGGGAATGCATCCGTATAATGGACGAATGCTTGCAATGCTTATCTTCGCATTCTTCCCTCTCTTTGCGCTCTTTGCACAGCCTATGGGACAGATGTCAGCATGGTGGCCTGCAATCATAATCGGTATTGCCGGTGCCGGACATCAGGCATGGTCAGCAAACCTTTTCTCAACTGTCGGTGACATGTTCCCTAAGTCTGCAATCGCTACCATTACCGGTATCGGAGGTATGGCCGGAGGTATCAGTTCATTCCTGATCAACAAAGGCGCTGGTGCCCTCTTTACATATTCAGAGCACGCCGGTGCGGCCTTCACATTCTTCGGCTTTGAAGGTAAGGAGGCTGGTTATATGATAGTGTTCTGCTTCTGCGCAGTAGCTTACCTTCTTGCATGGGTCGCTATGAAGGCTCTCGTTCCAAGATACAAGAAAATAGAGGAATAAGCCTGGCGCTTAAATAGCTGAGAATCAGCGAAATGCAAAAACCTCGTGCTCCCTTTGGGCGGCACGAGGTTTTTGTAAGTTATTGGCGCATAAGGATTTATGCGTCAGCGTTTAGAAGCCGAAGTAGTTGTCGGCGTTGTTGTATGCTATGTCCTTGACCATCTGGTGGAGGAATGCCATCTCGCTCTGAGGAAGCTTTCCGTTCTGGATGTCTTCACCGATGAGGTTGCAGAGGATTCTTCTGAAATACTC
>JAZQEN010000060.1:0-24664 GCA_045539015.1 Candidatus Cryptobacteroides sp. | reverse complement strand
AAAGGAGTGTCATGACTTGCTGGATGAGACAATTGTTATTATCTTTGCTGAACTGACACGATTTCATAAGGCTGAGGATGAGTGCGTTACGCTGGAGGACAAGCTTCTGTATCTGCTGAAGAATTCCGGCAAGATGGAACGGCCGCCGAAATGGGCAACGGAAAGGCCATGCAAGGACCTCCTGGACGCGTTTGAAATCGGGGATTTCAACAAGGTGAAACGAGAACAATACGACAAGGATATGTACGACGAGAAAAGACGTAACGGAGAACTGGCCGCCGCCAGAGAGGACGGCATCGCCGAAGGACTGGAGCAGGGTCTCGAGCAGGGACTGGCCGAAGGACTTGCAGAGGGACTGGAGCAAGGTCATGCTGAAGCAAAGATCGAGATGGCAAATAAGTTCAAGACATTAGGCGTCGACATTGATACCATTGTTCAGGCAACGGGGCTGGACAGGGAAACTGTGGAGAACTTGTAGGACCTCCTGGACGCGTTTGAAATCGGGGATTTCAACAAGGTGAAACGAGAACAATACGACAAGGATATGTACGACGAGAAAAGACGTAACGGAGAACTGGCTGCCGCCAGAGAGGACGGCATCGCCGAAGGACTGGAGCAGGGACTGGCCGAAGGACGTGAAGAAGCAAATATGGAAGTAGCAAGGAAGATGCTTGCTGCAGGGATGCTTGTCGAGCAAATAGCTCAGTTTACGGGATTGGATAAAGATAGTATTGAGAAGTTGCAGTAGGTTTTAGAAATCCTGGCTTAGTTTCAACAAGGTGAAACGAGAACAATACGACAAGGATATGTACGACGAGAAAAGACGTAACGGAGAACTGGCCGCTGCCAGAGAAGACGGCATCGCCGAAGGACTTGCTCAGGGTCTAGAGCAGGGTCTGGCCGAAGGACGTGCAGAGGGACGTGAGGAAGCCGTTCGAATGATGCTGGCTGCGGGCATTCCGGCGGAGACCATTGCAGGAGCTTTAGGAATCAGTGTAGATGAATGCGAGCGCTATAGGAACATATAGAAGCCTCGATGTGCATTTGAGATCGGTGATTTCAGCATGAATAGGCGAGAGCAATCGACAAGGTAGCTATTTAGCTGCCTGAAATCGATGCCGCAAATACTGACTGATAGCCGTCATTACTAGGAGTAATACCAGGTAGTGGCGGCTAAAATTAATGGTGGAGTGTAATGTGCTGATTATTAGTCTTTTATGTAATTTACATCGCGCATATAAACGCGCTGTAAATTACATAAGTGCTTGTTATATAGCTAGTTGTGTTGCGCTGGCGCTGGTGCGTAATATGAAAGAAGCTGACAGCAAGGGAGGTTAACCTGTAGGTTAAATCCTTGTTGTCAGCTCTATGTTTTTGCGGAACGTATATGTTCTAGAAGGACTGGAATGATGTCCAGCTCTTGTTTTGTTCGGCTGCTGTCTCGACACCGTCCGGAAGATTTACGAAAAAGTCAAACCCGGTCCATGACTCGATCTGGTCTACTGAGACTGAGTAGTTTGTGTAGGAGTCCGAGTAGGTCTTATGCTCGAACCAGAAGCCTATTGCACTGGCGCCTGTCACCGTGCTGCCGGACTTATTGACCTTCAGGACGACCTTGTAGAAGTAGTTCGGAACCGGGACCTTCTTGGTATCATCCTTGGCAGTCGTGTATGTTATCGACTTCGACTCCCCGACCTTATTGAAAGCCACACCGGTCACGATGTAGCTCTCTTCGCTCACCGCTCCCGGCAGCTCAAGCCAGTAAAGCTCTGGCTGCCAACCCCAACATAAGACTGGACATATATGACAGCGTGCTTCGGGTCGATAAAACGACTACAAAGCACGCTGATTACTTAAATTCTTGAGATCAATGCCTCAACCTGCTCAACTGTAAGCATAGTCAGCTTCGCCACTTGCTGCACATCCATTCCAGCTGCAAGCATATTAACAGCCACTTCTGCACGACCCTCAGCACGACCTTCTGCAAGTCCCTTCTCACGACCTTCTTCCAGTCCGGTCTTAATCGCATAGGCAAATTGATTTCTCAAATCTCTTTCTGTAGTCATCTTTTCCAATATTATAGTTCGTAAATCATCACTGCTCATTATCAGTTCACCTGTATCGAATATCTTATCAAAGACATCATGAGTCAAAGCTTTGGGACGTCCCTGCAACAGATGCATGTTCTTCAAGCAGAAATACATTCCTTCAAGTATATTGCCATCAAGCTCATCTTCGGTCTTCTTAAACTTTGGCAATTCAAGAAAAATGTATGTCAGTCTATTGGATAAAAGTCTATGGTGTTCTTG
Source organism: Candidatus Cryptobacteroides sp. (assembly GCA_045539015.1). Lineage (GTDB taxonomy): Bacteria > Bacteroidota > Bacteroidia > Bacteroidales > UBA932 > Cryptobacteroides. The sequence goes on along the minus strand of JAZQEN010000060.1, from coordinate 22,355 downwards.
TTCCAACAACCTATATACCGTTCTAACCTTCGCCAAACCCTCATTCTGTTTGAGGGTAAAATCCAAAATACTGATTACATAAATCGGACAAAAGTCATAACTGTCTTGCGCCGACTCAACCTGCTTCAAAACTTGATGCATCGAATAGTAGAGCATCCTCTCTGCATACCACTCCTGCTTTCTGTTCTGAAGTTCTACAATTATTCTGGAACCGTCATCCGTCCTGCAAAACAAATCATAGATTGATGTCTTTCTGTCACGAATAGCAGGATGCATCTCTTTATCCATAAATTCCACATCCACAATCCTCTTGTCGTCAATCACCTGATTGAGAAACTCAATCATCACATTTTTTGTAGACTCCTGTCCAAAAACCAGTTTGAAGGCATCATCGACCATCAAATCCGGATACTTTACATCTTCATGCATAAATTTCAATTTTAATTTGAATTAAACAAATCCCAATGCGGGCCAATAAAAATTTATGCATCCTCCCCTATACGTTCCCCACAAATGTGCAAAAAAATCTGCATGAGGGCAAGACTCCAATGCAGATTTTTCTTTTTCTTTAACAAAGTTTTTCTAAATCTTTAAATTTTTTCTTTTTTTTTTATTCTTCTCTGCGGTCTTCATTCCGGGTCATGTTGGTGAATATTTCGGGTGGCAGGAACGGCAACAGACAAGTGCGAGGAGAGCCCTTCAAGGGGCGAGCTCCCCGCAGCGCCTGAGCTGTAGTCGTCGGAGAGCGTATATTCCGACGACGGTGCCGCGCATATCGGTATGTAAGCCAGATAGGGTAACGACACAGGATGGGAAATACTACCATTGGGTAATACAGACACGGATGCACTGACGATATGACTGCTGAATAAGGTAACCGACGAAACAACGTACAAGGCAAGGAGCAAGACAATGAGCAAGAGAATGGAGAAGATAACGAACAAGCCAACGGACAAGGCTAAAAACAAAAGAAAGAACATGAGAGCCCAAAAGGCAATGGACACATAAGTAACTGATAATCTGCGAGATGAGCACTGTGACGGTGGGGCAAAATGCCCCACCGTGTTGGTAGTTATATTGTTGGAGATCAGGGATTTATGCGTCCATTACCGAGATATTGACATGAAAGGAAGCTGACAGCAAGGGAGGTTGAATCCTTGTTGTCAGCTTCATGTTATCAGTTCATGTTGCCTGATCATGTTACTTGATCGTGTTGCCAGCTCCTGGTGCGAGCTTCATGTTTTTGCGGAACGTATATGTTCTAGAAAGACTGGAATGATGTCCAGCTGGTGTTGGTTTCGGCTGCTGCCTCAACAGTATCCGGAAGATTTACGAAAAAGTCAAATCCGGTCCATTCCTCGATCTGATCGACTGAGACAGCATAGTTCGCATATGCACTGTCAGCATAGTCCTTATGCTCGAACCAGAAACCTATCGTGCTGGCAGAGGTCACCGTGCTGCCGGAATATTTTACCTTCAGGACAAGCTTATAGAAATAGTTCGGGATGGCGCATTTCTGAGAACTGTTGTCAGACGGACTCACATAGCTTATGGTCTTTGTCTCTCCTACCTTGTTGAAGGCCACTCCAGTAACCACATAGATTTCCTCACCTGCCGCCTCTGCCTGAACCGCCTGCTCGAGGGCATTCCATATGCTGCCGTTGAACTTATCCTGACGCTGAGGTACAGAATTAGTTACGTAGAAGGTCTGCTTCTGCATCTCTGAGTTGCCGTTCCTTGATCCATTAGGGATCATATGACCGCGCGAGTACGTACTTCCGCTGTAGCTGCTTGAGCGCAAATCAGCCTGATATCCTGTGTTAATGCTCGGGCTGTAGCTCCAGCTACCCGGACGCGAAAGACTTCCCATATGCGACGAATTCAGAGGGTAAGCTGTCCAAAGAGACGTATAGGTCTGTGTGTCGTACAGATGGGTATAGTTGCGATCGCCGCTATAATATGTGTTGACCGGATAGCGGTCCGAATCAAGCGCCGATGCTCCCGGGAGCTCAAGCCAATCCTTGCCGGCTACAGCAGGAGTCTGACTGACTGACGGAACCGCCGTCTTGAACGACACGGTATTGCCATATGTAGTGGTACCGTTGACCACGACATAGGCCTGTGCGTAATAGGTCATTCCGGCAATCAGATCCGATGGATATGCCCAGAAAGAAGAGGACGTGCCGCTGTATCCGTAACCGGTTATGTTTTTTGTCAAAGACGAGGAAGAAGTTCCATATCGGAATCCCACCTCCGTGGGCTCAGAAGACGCTCCCGTATACGAAGCAGACAGGCTGGCGCCTGTCTGCTCTATGTTCGTCACGGTAGTCGTCGTTACTGTTGCGCCCACTGCGGGCTCATCACCCCCGACGCCTCCGCCGGATGATGGTCAATTGACAAGTTTAAACAACTCTATATCATTATATCCAGAAGTATTTGTCGTAGAGTATGGACCGAATCTGCTTCCCGACTGTTGCCACATGATAGCTCTGTTAGAACCTGTTGTCGCTTTTATCCGGAAAGAGCCATAAGTTCCTACAACTATATTCCAGTTATATGAGGTCTGTGAACTTGAGAAGTTTGTACCAGATGTTCCATATGATAGATACTTACCACTTAACTGAATTGTATAATTATCACCTATCTTTGTTATAGTTACAACATAATTATTTGCATCAGACTCTGATATTGTATTATTTGTAACGGTAACTGACGTTCCATTAATCTTTGAATCAAATGTATTACTCATAGCGTAATAAGTATCATTCACATTTGCTGCTATCACATACTGACCGGTTGTAATATCAGAGAGATTTGTAACCAAAGTATATCCGCCGGTAGTATCTCCACCACCGCTATAGGTACAAGTCTTAGAAACCACCACAGATGCTACCTTTCCATTAGCAACAGCAATTGCCTTGACTGTCTTGGTTTCAGTAATTTCAAATGGTGCAGAATATGGTTCTGAAGATGTTGTCGGATCATTGCCATCTGTAGTATAATAAATAGTAGCACCTGCTTCAGCAGTAATGGTGACAATATTATCTACACAACTGATCTCAGGAGCATTGCAAGCTGCTTGATAGTCTGTACAAACTCCACCTGCAGCCATCTGTATAGAACTATTATACTCTGTCGGAGTGCCCTGCACAGTAACCTTATCACCGACCTTAAGTGATGCAAGAGAGCTATCTCCACCACAATCCATTCTGAAAATCAAGACCTTACCGGTTTCATCCTCAATATAGAATGAGATATTATCGTAAGTAGAACTATATGCCTGATAGATTTCAGCAACCGTTCCAGTAAGTTCATAGGTCGCTGTTTCCGTTCCTTCCAGAGCATTAAACTCTGCGACAGTCACCTTGTGAACAACATCTGGATTTACATAAGCCGCCTGAGTTACTGTGATGATCTTAGTGAACTCATTTGCGTCAGCATCAAGCGCATAAATCTGGATATATGCTGTTCTCTCATCGCCTTCATTTGCCTCTGCCAAATACGATACTGCGTCATTCTCCCATAAAGCAATAAGCCAATCACATTCTGTTGTGCACGCTTCGTCAGAATATGCTGCTGCTTCAAGTGCTTCCAGATTCTTATAAGTTACAGTGATTGTACCTTCTGACTCAGCAGATGTAAGTTCCAAAGTCTCTTCTACATTAATTGACGGGGTTGTATCAGGAACTACCGGACCAGACTGTTTCTTATAAAGATAAATCTCTGAACTACCCTTATCGGCAGTAAAGTTACCCGCATCATATGTAGTATAACAACGCCAGTCTGATTCATTGTATACTCCGAGGAAACGTGATGTTCCATTACACTTAAACACGAACGCATCCGCATTTGATGCATGCTGAGTAATTGTCCATACGTTATTTGAATTTGCACCCACTCTAACACCATTGTTTGCAGTTGTGGTATACAAATAGTTGGTAGTCTGACCTGTCACTGCAAGCATGTAATTTCCTGCTGTACCGCTCAGATCAAACTGCATAGCCTCTGTAACACCGTTAAGCGTATTGTCTGAAACTGATATGCTTGTGTTGAATGTCGGTGCAGAACTTGACCCATTTGTGCTGACCAAAGCACCTGTTTGATTTTTGGTAGATGCAACTAAAACATATGTTCCTTCTGTCAAACCATCCGCAGGAGTTACAAGTACCCAAGACTCCTCCTCCTTTGCTACGCGGGTAGCTTCGTTCATCTTAATAGAAAGGGTGTTGCGGGCATTCTGCTTGAAAGTCTTTTCGATTCCAGTAATATCGCGTGTGTAAGATGCCTTATTAGTTTCTACCTCCACCTTGAGTGAAGTCAATGTTGTAGGAAGGAAGCATGCCCAGAACTCAATATTACCTTCAGCAGATATTGAAAGATTTCCTCCCATCAAGTCAACAATATTTGCTTCATCATTATTGCAGGTAACCTCATTAGTAAGAATATTTACTTTCTGGCTACCAACAAGGTTTGCACCTTCCTGAGCTGTGAGCTTTATGCTTGATACAGTTTCACCTGCAGTTACACCATTGAGCGCCTTCAATGTAATATTTGCATGAGCTACCAAACGAGTCCATTCCATTGAAATTATTTCGCCTGCAGGAAGTGAAGTATACTCTTCTACGGAAACGCCTGTCATCAAATCAGCTGCTCCATCAAAAGATGAGGCACCCGGCGTCTGAATAGCAGGAACTGTCAATGTTGCAACAGGAGCTCCAGAAAAGGCAGTTTCAGAAGGAGCCGGATAAACTCCATAAAAAACGTGTGTTCCCTCTGTAGTTCCTTTGAAAGAGGTTGATACGTTAAATTGAGCAGTCTCAGCCGCTGCTTCCAACGCTTCAGACTTATAAAGTTTCGCATCACCTGATGCATCACCCGAAGCATTCTGCCAATTTCCGTTAACAGTATAAGCGATAGAAATCTTATCTCCTTTCGACCACTGAATTGCATCACCAGTCCATTCGGTCTTTGTTTCATCAGCGAAAACTGGTTTCTCTGATGCAAAAGTCAATGTTACTTCCTGTGCAGATTCTGGTTCGAAAGTTTCTTGTTTCTGACATGAAGTGAATGCTATTGCAGCTGCTGCAACAAGCATCATGATTGAATTAATCTTTTTCATACTCGATTGCAGTTTTAGATTTCACCAAGGTCGTTGTCATAATCATAGCCATTGTCAGCTGTGTCATAGCTGCCACACAGCACACCTTCGCTCAAAACTTCGAGCGTTGTTACGGAAGGGGTTTCGTATGCTGAAACCTCTCCCATGAATGTTTTTCTGTCTAGGGTCATAATTAGTTGTTATTTAGTTTGTTATATATGCGAAACACACAATTTACATTACCCGTAGGGTAAAATAAACGCTTAATCGGACAAAGATACGGTTTAAATCGTTGATAACCAAGAATATTTTGATAAAAAATAACAGGCCTCCCGAGAAGCCTGTTGAAATATTCGAAGAACATGTTGGAAAATCCCTTCCTGTGTCCTGTCCGCTATGCCTGTATTCCCATCAGGAAGACCTTCATGAAGTCGTTGAGGTCTCCGTCGAGGACGCCTTGTGTGTCGGATGTCTCATGTCCGGTGCGGAGGTCCTTGACCATCTTGTATGGATGCAGGACATAGCTTCGGATCTGTGAGCCCCACTCGATCTTCTTCTTCTGTCCTTCGAGTTCCGCCTGCTTTTCCTGACGCTTCTTCAGCTCTATGTCATAGAGACGTGACTTGAGGATCCTGAGTGCGTTCTGCCTGTTGTCAAGCTGCGAACGGGTCTCTGTGTTTTCCACCACGATACCGGAAGGGATATGTCTTACACGCACTCCTGTCTCGACCTTGTTTACATTCTGTCCGCCTGCTCCGCTTGAACGGTATGTGTCCCATTCGAGGTCTCCCGGGTTGATTTCGATTTCAATGGAATCGTCGACCAGCGGGTAAACGAAGACAGAAGAGAACGTGGTCTGGCGTTTGCCCTGGGCATTGAAGGGCGAGATGCGCACAAGCCTGTGGACTCCGCTCTCAGCCTTCAGATATCCGAAGGCGTAATCGCCTTCAACCTGCATCGTAACTGACTTTATACCAGCATCTTCGCCTTCGAGCTCGTCTGTGATCGTGACCTTGTATCCGTTGCGCTCGGCCCAGCGTACGTACATTCTCATGAGCATTGCTGACCAGTCGTTTGCCTCGGTGCCGCCTGCGCCGGAGTTGATGGTGAGGACTGCTCCGAGGTTGTCGCCTTCTTCGCCGAGCATGTTCCTGAGTTCAAGAGCCTCCACTTCTGCCACGGCGTCGGCATAGGCCTGGTCGATGTCATCGTCCTCAAGCTCGAGAAGGACGTTGAGGTCCTCGACAGCCGATGTGGCCTTCTCATACCCTGTGACCCAGAACTTTACGCCGGAAAGCTCCTTCAGGAATTTCTCCGCCTCCTTCGGGTCGTCCCAGAAATCCGCCGCCAATGTCTTCTCCTGCCTCTGAGCGACATCGGAGCGCTTCGCCTCGATGTCAATGCACTTTCCGAGCGTTTCGACGCGCTCCTGCAATTCCTTGATCTGTTCAGTACTTATCATTTCCAATCCTTATGAGTGCCACTGTCCGGCACCTATGAATAAAACATACAAAATTAGACATTTTCCGTCATAAGCAAAACAGAAATAGTTATATTTGTATCTGGATAACTTACAAAACTATGATAAGACCGGTTTATAAAGCTTCTGAGAGCAGATATGAGAGCGGCATGCAGTATCGCAGAGCCGGAAAAAGCGGCATAGTCCTTCCTGAAATATCATTGGGCCTCTGGCAGAATTTCGGCGATACGGCTCCCCTCGAGCGCAGCCGTGAAATGCTCCTGCACGCATTCGACAGGGGCATCTGTCATTTTGACCTCGCCAATAATTACGGCCCTTCGTATGGCAGCGCAGAAAGTACATTCGGGGTGGTCATGCAAAATGATCTGAAGCCATACAGGGATGAGCTGTTCATATCGACCAAGGCCGGTTACGACATGTGGCCGGGACCATATGGTAACCTCGGATCACGCAAATATCTGATGAGCAGCCTGGACCAGAGTCTCAGGAGGATGAAGCTGGATTATGTGGATGTGTTCTATTCGCACCGTTTCGATCCTGATACTCCGCTGCAGGAGACGATGCAGGCCCTCGTGGATATAGTCAGAAGCGGAAAGGCACTATATGCCGGTATCTCCGACTATCCTCACGAGGCTGCAGAGTTCGCTTACAGATACCTTGCAGACCATGACGTTCCATGCCTGCTGCATCAGGTGAAATACAATATGATGCACAGGGTGCCGGAGACTGATGATCTTCTCCAGCAGGCAAAAGCCGCCGGATCGGGTCTGATAGTTTTCTCTCCGCTGGCTCAGGGGGTGCTTACAGACAGGTATCTGAACGGTATCCCTGAGGATTCGAGGGCAGCCAGGGATTTCTCGCTCAAAGCCGGCTCTATAACTCCGGAACTTGTCGGCAGGCTCAGGAAACTTGATGCGCTTGCTGCGCAGCGCGGACAGAGTCTTGCTCAGATGGCATTGGCATGGGATCTTAAGGACGACCTGGTGACGTCCGTGATCATAGGAGCCAGCAGCGTGGCGCAGATAGATGACAATCTGAAAGCTATCACAAATAAGAACTTTACTGCTGAAGAGCTTGCGATAATTGATTCATTGACAGTATGATAGGTATATTTGATTCGGGTGTTGGCGGCCTGTCCGTGTTCAGGGAGATCAGAAAGGTTCTTCCTGAGCAGTCCTATATATATTATTCGGATAATGCCCATTGTCCATATGGGGAAAAGTCCCGCGAATATATCATTGACAGGGCCAGGGAAATCACCCGTTTCATGCTTGAAAAGGGATGTGAGGTGGTAGTGGTGGCATGCAACACTGCAACAGCCGCTGCCATCAGCACTCTCCGCGAGGAATTCCCTGTAAGGTTCATCGGTATGGAACCGGCTATCAAGCCTGCTGCAAGGCAGACCAGGACCGGGGTTGTCGGTGTGCTGGCGACTGCCGGCACCTTGAAGGCGACCAAATACATGGATACCAGAGCCCAGTGGGCGCAAGGTGTCAGGATTGTCGAACATATAGGTCAGGGTTTTGTGGAGCTTGTGGAGAGGGGGATTGTGGACGGACCTGTCGCTGAGCAGACCGTGAGCGCAAGCTTGAGGCCTTTGCTTGAGGCGGGGGCTGACACGATTGTCCTGGGATGTACCCATTATCCGTTCCTTACTGATACCATTCTTAAGGTGGCAGCTGAAACCGTTCCCGACCGGGCTGTTGCCGTCATAGATCCTGCTCCGGCAGTGGCAAAGCATCTTGTGGATGTGATGCTCCAGGAAAACATCGCTCTTGAAGCTCCGGAGGGGTATGCTGTCGAACTTCACGCTTCCGGCGGTCCAGATGCTCTGGAACGCACTTTTTCAACACTTCTATGATTACGATTTCGGCAGGCGGCCGGTAATGAGGTCTTCGATCCTGCGGCATGTGTCCGGTTTGGCGTTGAGGCGCTGAGCTCCTGTCATGGCGTCATGGTATGCGCGGTCCGAGCATAGTTTCAGGGCTGTGGCTACCTGCTGTGCGGGGTCGGTACTGCTGTATGACATACCGTGGTAATGGAAGAATTCGGCATTGCGGGTCTCGCAGCCTGGGATCGGGTCGGTATGGATGATCGGGATCTGCTTTGACATGGCTTCGGTGCTGGAAATGCCTCCCGGTTTGGTGAAAATCACGTCGCATGCGTCCATAAACAGAGGAATCTGGTCGGTGAATCCTATCGGGTGCACTGTATGCAGGTAACGGTTCTCATATTCCAGTTCCTTGCGCATCTTTTCGTTTCTTCCGCAGACGACGAAAACTTCCGTGCCGTCGAGTGACTGCCCGATGGTTTCGTCAATGATCTCCTGAGTGCTGCCGAATCCCATCGATCCGGTCATGACCAGGAACCAGTTGTGCCAGAGGGGGATGTCCCAGCCGTTGCTTCTGCACAGCTTTGTCCTTGCGGCTTCCTTCGACCAGTTGAAGTGGAAGGCGTCATCGACCGGAATGCCGTATGGAAGGAGCTTGGTGCGTGGGATCCCTTTGTCAGCGAATTCCTCTATCAGGTGTTCATGAGGGATGACATAGTAGTCCAGTTCTGTCTCGTCAAGGAAAGGTATGCAGGTGTAGTCGGTCATGACAAAGATTGTGGGGACGTCGCAGGCTCCGTCTCTTTTGAGGGCCGTCATCGCCTCGGCCGGAAAGAGATGGACGCAGATCACGGCATCGAATCCGTTATCATCGATGTAGTAGCCCAGTCGGTCGCTGTATGTGCGGTTGAGGGCGTAGATGGGGGATTTGAAGTTCTCGAGCATCGAGCTCACGGATGCTCCCATGCTGTAAAGATGCTTGAAGAGATTGGTGCGGGTGCTGTGGATGTAAAATCTTGATACATAATCGGAAACATTCTTTCCTGCCAGTCCCAGGGTGTCCAGGACCGTGCATTCCATATCCTGAGCAACAAGGTGATTCCTGATGGCACGGGCTGCCGAATTATGCCCCTCTCCCGTATTGCATGATAAAACAAGGACCTTCATATAAGTTCGTTTTTTGAAGGTTCCTGTACATAACCTGTGCCTGCTTATGCGTGGTTGTGTAAAATAAAGACAAGCCGTCAGTGATACTGGCGGCTTGTCGCGTCGGTTGAACTACCAGGATTCGAACCTGGACAGACAGAACCAAAATCTGTAGTGCTACCATTACACCATAGTTCAATTCCGGCTGCAAAGATATTATTTATTTGTTTTACTCCAAAATTAATGTGAGGTCTGCCGGGTTTCAGAACAGTCCGTAGATCAGATTCCAGGCGATGAATCTGGCCAGTTTGCCAACCAGCAGAAGGAAGATGGTCCAGCCCGGGCGGGTCTTGTAGAATCCGAGGGCTATGGCTATTATGTCTCCGATTATCGGGACCCAGGCGATGAGTGCAAGCCATGCTCCGTATCTGTCTACCTTGGCTTTCTGTTTTTCAAGGGTTTCCGGCTTGACCTTGAACCATTTCTCGATCCATTCCCATTTGCCTATCCACCCTATCCAGAATGTGAATACGCTGCCCAGCCAGTTACCCAGCGTGCCGACCAGAAGACAGCCTATGGGATCCTTGGTAGCTGCCAGGATAGCCAGATAAAGGGCATCCGAGCTGAACGGGAAAATTGTCGCAGCCAGAAATGTCCCTATGAACAGACCAAGCAGTCCCAGTCCTTCCAGCCACTCCATTACTGCCTCTTGTTTCTGAAGAATTCAGTCACGATGTCTCCGCATTCCTGAGCAAGTACTCCGGATATTACCTCGGTCTTGGGATGCATGAGGGAGGGGGAGAAGAGGGAGAATCCTCTCTTAGGGTCAGCTGCTCCATAAACCACCCGTCCGATCTGGGCCCATGCAAGGGCTCCGGCGCACATGGGACATGGCTCCATGGTTACGTATAAAGTGCAGTCATTCAGATATTTGCCTCCCATAGCTTCTGTAGCTGCGGTAATCGCTATCATTTCTGCATGGGCGGTAGGGTCGCATAGTCTTTCCGTCATGTTATGTCCCTTTCCTATGATCCTGCCTTGGCAGACCACGACTGCCCCGATCGGCACTTCATCCTGTGCTGCTGCGAAACCGGCTTCCCGCAGTGCCTCGCGCATGTATTTCTCATTTTCTCCCATAGTATCGGCAAATATAATCATAAAAATGACTATTTTTGGCAAATTATTGCGTTTCGGATCATATGAAAATAAGACATATCATATTGGCGCTGGCTGTGGCGGTTCTCGCCGGCTGTGCGCCGAAAACTGAGGAAAGAGGCTTTGTGCGGGTGCAGGACGGGGAATTCTATCGTGACGGCGAGAAGATTTCATTTGTGGGAACAAACTTCTGGTATGGCCCTATACTGGGTTCTGAAGGACGAGGCGGCAACCGTGACAGGCTCCATAGGGAGCTGGATACGCTGAAGGCTCTGGGAGTGACAAATCTGCGTATTCTTGTCGGCTCGGATGGTCCTGAGGGAGTGGCGTACAAGGTGGAGCCGGTGCTTCAGCCGGAGCCTGGAGTTTATAATGATACTCTTCTGAGAGGGCTTGACTATCTTCTGGACCAGATGGCGCGCCGTGATATGCATGCAGTGCTGTATTTCAACAATTCGTGGGAGTGGTCCGGCGGATATGGACAGTATCTGGAGTGGGCCGGTGACGGCAAGGCGCTTCTGCCGTCGGTTGACGGTTATGAGAATTATGTGGACCACGTAAGCCGTTTTGTCAGGAATGAAAAGGCTAAGGAGCTGTATTACAATCATGTACGAAACATCGTGACAAGGACGAATACGGTTACCGGAAAGGCATACAAGGATGATCCTACGATCTTTTCATGGCAGATCGGCAACGAGCCGAGAGCTTTCGCCCGAGACAGCGTGACAAAAGCTGCATTCGCGGACTGGATGTGCACTTCGGCATCTCTGATCAAGTCCCTCGATCCTAACCATATGGTTTCCTCGGGCAGTGAGGGCCTTTATGGATGTGAGGTCGACATGGACCTCTTCGAGCAGATTCATGCTCACAAGGATTTTGACTATCTCAATGTACATATCTGGCCTCTTGTGTGGAGGTGGGTGACCAAGGATACCTTTGCTGACAGCGTGCATGTGGCAGCTGAGAGGACAGAGGCTTATCTTACTGCGCATTTCCCTGTGGCCGGGAGACTTGGCAAGCCTGTGGTCCTGGAAGAGTTCGGCTATCCTCGTGACGGCGGAAGGGAGTTTGAGGGCGAGGCTGAGAAGTTCTGGGACGGAGTGTCGCTCTCGAAGGAGTCGCCGACTACAGCCAGGGATAATTATTACAGGTATGTGTTTGACCGCCTTGTAAAGGCTCAGGAAAACGGTGAGCCTCTTGCAGGTGTGAACTTCTGGGGCTGGGGCGGTTTTGCAGAGCAGTCAGAAGTCAATGAGTTCTGGCGTCCGGGAGATGATTATTGCGGAGATCCGGCTCAGGAGCCGCAGGGGTTGTTCTCCGTATATGCCTCGGATACGGAGACCTTGAAACTTATCCGGGAGGCGAATGATGAATTGAAATGTATTAAAACCAAATAACTATGAACGTATTTAAAAGATTCAGACCGTTGTATCTGATCCTCGCCGTAGTTGCAGCGGGGTTGCTGGCCTATGGATTGTGGACCAGACCTGCAGCACAGCCATCTGACGCAGAGGGCTTCTCTGCCGAAAGAGTCGTTGAGGATATCAAAGTCATTTCCCGCAACCAGCATTCTGTTGCCCCGCAGCACACTGAGGCCAGGGCTGAGGTCAGGGAGTATCTTGTCGAGAGACTGAAGTCGCTTGATGCGGACACCGTCTCCGTCTATAAGTATGACTCTCTCGTGGGTCCGGAAAACAAGCATGTGGTTTATACCTTCGATGCTTCGAATGTCCTTGCGGAGTTCGCGCCGGAGAAGGAGCTTGAGGATACTACCTATCTTATGATGGTAGCTCATTATGATTCACGTTATTCACAGCCGATGCCGAAGCAGGATACCGTGTGGTCATACGGAGCTGCTGATGACGGATATGGAGTGGGAGTCATCCTCGAGACCATGAAACAGCTTAACAAGGTCAGGAAGGATTGGAATCAGGGTGTGAAGGTGCTCTTTACGGATGCCGAGGAGGTCGGAATGAAGGGTATGACAGCTGCATGGGAGAACAACATGGAGATCTTCGACAACGTCGGCCTTATGATCAACCTGGAGGCCCGCGGTCCGTTCGGTCCATGCCTCCTGTTCGAGACATGCCCTGGAAATGAGAAGATCATGGATCTTTATGCTTCATGCGCTGATTACAAGTATACATACTCGCTTACTACAGTGGTATACAGCTTCATGCCTAACTTTACCGACTTTACAATCGTCAAGGATTCTATTCCGGGCATGAACTTCTCTACCATCGCTGATATCAACCACTACCACACTGACAAGGACAATTTCAGCAATGTATGTCCTAAGTCCATCCAGCACTATGGCGCACAGGTGCTTCCTGTAGCCCGGGAGTATGTGACCAATCCTGTCTATGCTGACAAGGATTATCTGAAGGCTGAGTCTGATACAGTGAACTTTACCGTGCCTGTATTCGGCCTTTTCAACTTCAGCAAGCTTGCTTATACGCTGATCAACATCGCAATCTTCATAGTATTCCTCAGCCTGATGGGACTTGAGGGCGTACGCGGAAGGATACGTCCCGGCAAGGTGATGAAGCACTCTCTAGTCATCCTTGGATCTGCCATCGGTGCCCTTGTTCTTGGAGAGCTTCTCTCATACCTGTGCTGTCTGATTGCCGGTGCCGGATTCAAGCTGTTCGGCGTCATTCATGGAGTACAGTTCGACAACGTTGCGATGATAGTTATGGTCGTGCTTATGGCTCTTGTGGCTGTGGCCGTGTACTACAGAGGCAGAAGCCAGGCTGTCAGAGGATCCCTCAATTCGATCCGTTCAAGCGCAGCGACCTCTGCAGCGACCCGTTATGCATCGAATGTGCTGTATGGAGCACTTGCACTAATGTTCTTGCTCAGCGCAGTGCTGCTGATCGCTCTTGGAGAGAACCTGATGTTCCTTATTCCGCTTTTCTTTGCTGTTGCGGGACTGTTGCTTTATAGTCTGACCGGAATGAGGCTGTGGCTGCTTGCAGCTGTGGGATGTACCCTGCTGCATGCCTTCTCATTCCTCTATGCTCTTTCAATGGCTCTGACAATCGGAGCATTCGGAGCTGTGATGATGATAGCTCTCATCGATCTGATGATGCTGATCCCGCTTGCGGATCTTTATATGATGCCATCGAAGAAGTAGTTTAGCAGATCACTATGAATGTTTTAAGTGGAGTAGCCGCAATATTGGGAATAATCCTTTTATGGGGATTCATCCTTTGGTATAATCCTGTGAAAAGGGACCGCCGTCTGTTTGTAAGGTCAGGTTGGTGGTTCATATTATATGCCTTGACATGTATTGTCTGCATTCTGATGCTGATATGGTGCATAGCTGAGATGTGCAATGTTACACAGAATCAGATATATGTCGGTCCGTCCGGTAAGGATAACGGGTCAGACACTACGTTCTGGAACATACTCTGTCAGTTCGTTGATCCGGGTAATATCCATGAGTCGGAGTCTAAAGGTCATTGGATAGCATTGATGAGCGCTCTGGCTGGTGTCGTCTGCCTGTCCGGACTTCTTGTTTCGACTTTGGTGAACATGATTTCCCACAGGACGCAGAAATGGAAACAGGGTCTTGTCAGGTATGACTTCCGCTTTAACAGGTATGTAGTGATCATTGGAATTAATGAGCAGACCGCATCTATTGTAAGGCAGTCTCTGAAGAGGAAAAGGGTGAAGTTCGTGCTGATCCAGACAAGGAAGGATGTGGAGAAGGCAAGACTTGACCTTGAACTGAAGATGGATGATGATCTTGAGGACAGGATTGTATTCTATTCAGGAGAAAGGACCTCGGCAGAAGATATAGCAAAGCTAAGATTGGAAAAGGCGGTTGAGGTCTATATCCTGGGAGAGGATATGAATCAAGAGAATGAAAAGGACCATGACTCGTTCAATGTCAATTGCCTTGAACATATTTCCAGCTACATAAAGGATTATAAGCACAGGAAACCAAACTGGAACAAGCGTGTCAGGGTGCATGTTGATTTTGAATACCAGAGTACGTTCACCGCATTCAAGGCGACCCATCTTTATCAGAAGCTTGATGCAGATATAGAATTTGTTCCGTTCAATGTACATGAAATCTGGGCCAAAAAGATATTCATAGATAATTTTGCAGTCATTCCTGCAGGAAAGAAGGGTGAGGTCAGAGTCCAGAGATATAATCCTATAGATACCTACAGGGACGAGCAGACCGGCAAGAGGCTGGGAATAACCAAGGATTGCCGGAAGAGCGTCCATCTGATCATTCTCGGTATGAACCAGATGGGAACGGCATTGGCTACGCAGGCTGCGCTTCTGTGCCACTTCCCAAATTTCTCGGCACAGGGAGGAAGACGTACTACCATAACCTTCATCGATGACCATGCAAAGGAAGAGGCAGACTATTATATCGGAAGATTTTCCAGCCTGTTCGAACTGTCCAGACATCGTATAGTCATGAAGGATACCACGACCAAGCTGGGTAGTCTCGTGAATGACAAGCGTGTGTGCTACAGTCTGGATGCTCCTTTTTATGATCCTATGGCACAGACTGATGGGGATGGAAACCATATCTATTCACACTTGTTGGGAGATGGAGACAGGCCTGGCGAGAGTTTCCTCGATATAGACTGGGAGTTCATACAGGGAAATGTGGCCTCCATGGAGATACAGGACTATATCACAGGAATTGCCAAGGATCCGGAAAAGACGACTACTGTCGCCATCTGTTTCAATAATTCCCAGCAGTCGATTGCCTCTGCCATGTACCTGCCTGAAATCATATATAAGAAGGTGAATCAGGTGCTTGTTTATCAGCAGAACTGCTTTGACCTTGTTGATGATATCGCCAATGGAGATATGGAATGGAAGAGATATCCTAACCTGTATCCGTTCGGTATGATTGAAGGATCATATACTGAAAATCAGTTTGAACACCATCTGGCAAAGCTTGTGGGCCAGAGATATCAGGGAAAACTGACCGGTGATGAGACTTTGCTCATGAAAATTGACAAGACATGGGATCAGATGGGAATCGTGGAGAAGTTGGCAAATATAGATGTGGCTGACTCCATTCCGATAAAATACAGGTCTATGGGTATGAGCAATCCCCATGTCTATGCATCCATCCCTGACGATATAGACGATATGGTCTGTTCGGAGCATCTGAGGTGGACGACAGAACGGCTTATGATGGGGTTCAGATGCCTTACCAAAGCCGAACAGGAGCCTTTTGAAGATCCGACTGTTGACCGGTCTCGGCAGAAACGGATCAAAAAGGGATATATCAGT
Organism: Candidatus Cryptobacteroides sp.; assembly: GCA_045539015.1. Taxonomy (GTDB): domain Bacteria; phylum Bacteroidota; class Bacteroidia; order Bacteroidales; family UBA932; genus Cryptobacteroides. The sequence goes on along the minus strand of JAZQEN010000060.1, from coordinate 6,374 downwards.
GAGTCCAGAGCCCATCTGGACATATGTTCGGGTGCAAGATTGAAAGTTGTCGATCCGGTTGTCTACGAGGCTGACCATGACCGTAAGCTTATTGTTGATATGCCTGAAATGCTGAAACTGGCAGAGTGGGTAAGCATCTTGAGGTTAGCTGATCCGAGGTACAAGAACTCCCAGCATGTAGGCTCCTTGAGAAATTTCTTTACTGACAGAAAGGGCAGACCGGCATTCCGTTTCATTAAAGGAGAGGGTGGAACTCAGAAACTTCCGGACAAGACAAATCATTCGTTCTGGATGGCGGAATTTCCTGTTACTCAGAGACAGTGGGAGCTGATAATGGGAGTAAAGCAGACGGTGTCTACGAGAAACAGGAAGGCATTTCTGCATGATGAGATGCCTGTGGTCAATGTTTCGAAGCAGGATGTGGATGATTTTCTTGATATACTACGAAAGAGGACCGGGTTATATTTCTCTCTCCCTTCAAGGAAAGAGTGGCTTTATGCTGCAACTCTGACCGATACTGATGCGTATGAAAAATATGTCTCGACCAAGGATTCTGTGAGAACCTCTCCGGTGCGCGTTACTGCAATGGCTGATCTGCAGCAGTCTGCTACCGGACTCAAGCATATTCTGGGAAATGTCTGGGAGTGGACCAATGAAGAGAACGAACATCATAGTTTTGAATTCTGCGGTGGAAGCTGGCGTTTTGCTGAACTTGAGACAGATCTTAAAGATGATTATTGGCATCAGTCTTGGGGCAAGGAGATGAAGTCTGATGACCTGGGATTCAGATTGGTCTGGAAGTTTGATCAGCCTGGTTTCTCAGAGCGCAGCATAGAGGATATCTTAAGTTCGCCATTGAGCAAAGTCAGCAAGGAGACGCTGGTGAAGTGGTGGCTCAAGCTTGACGGTGACCTCTCTGGTGGAGAGGGTATCGGACGCATGGTCCGTGTCAGGGCTGGCAGTTATGTCATGGGTGCCAACGAGAATCAGGATCCGTCTGCTGACAAGAACGAGAGGCCGAGACATATTGTAGAAATACCATGCGATTACTTTGTTTGTGACGTACCTGTGACTCAGCATATGTGGAGCCTTGTGATGTCAGAGGAGAAGAACCCGACACGGAACAGGATCGGAGACAATCTTCCTCAGACTGATGTGACATGGGACGATGCCCAGCTGTTCATTCAGAGATTGAATAAGATCTGGAACAACCTGTCATTGGAGTTGCCGTCAGATGTGAGGGGTATGGTTTTCCGTCTGCCTACAGAGGCGGAATGGGAATATGCTGCCAAAGGAGGCCATCTGGAGTCAGACATGTTCGATGCCGCCGGACTGGAGGTCCCTAAAAAACTTGACAAGGACGGAAACGAGATCGTGTGTGACCACGAAGTCAAGGATATGAGATATCATCTTTATTCTGGGAGCGATGTGGCTGAAGATGTGGCATGGTTTGATGAATCTGTAATCAGAGAGGTGGCGCTCAAGAAACCGAATAAGCTGGGCTTGTATGATATGAGCGGAAATATCTGGGAGTGGTGCCATGATTTCTATCAGTGGGATATATACGACAATGGTAATGTCAGTTATCCGATCGGTAAAAATGACGGCACTTATGTCGCCCATGTGTTCCGTGGCGGAAGCTGGAAGTCGACAAAGTGGGACTGCCGCTGTACCAGAGCCAATTTCTGGATAGCAAGCCACAGGAGCAATGATCTGGGATTCAGGCTGGTGTTGGGAAAACCTGTCGATGAAGTCAGAACAGAGGAAAAGTGAGAGCGATGATGGGAAATGTATTTGAACAGATAAATTCCGAACAGAACGGTTCTTTGTCATGTGTGTGGAGCCGTTGGAAACTGGCAAAATATATACTTATGATGGGCGTGCCGCTCATTGTAGGTGAACTGGGATCCATTGCACAGCAGTTTGCCGATACGATGATGATCGGAAACTACGGTACCAATGAATTGGCTGCTGCAGGTTTTGTCAACAGTATATTCTATTTTGTCATATTCCTTTCACTGGGAATCTCATATGCATCTACCCCTCTTGTAGGAAACGCATACGGAAGGAAGGATTACAGCGGTGTGTTCCGCATCTTTACGGAGAGTCTGATTGTGAACTTTATTGTGGGAGTGTTTTTTGTGACTCTCCTTCTTGGCATATATTTCAATATCGAGCCGCTTTTCTTCAATCCGGATTCCGACCTGTTCCATCAACCGTATGAAATACTTGACCTGTCCAAGGGGTATATGCTGGTGCTGATCATCTCGATTCCGTTCATGACCTTGTTCAATGCCTGTAAGCAGTATCTTGACGGCATCGGCAATACCAAGGTATCAATGTGGGTCATGCTGTTTGCAAATATCCTGAACATAGGTCTGAACTGGTGTCTTATATATGGCCATTGCGGATTCAAGCCGATGGGATTGTTAGGTGCCGGTATTGCAACACTTGTCTCCAGAGTGGTGCAGTTGCTTCTTATCTTATGGTTGGTATACAGGACAGAGATTGTATATTCCCATCTTCATGGCGAAACATCCGCTAAGGTGAGCCCGACCAGACGAGGAATATCGGAACAATTGAAGCTGGGTGTTCCGATAAGCATACAGCTGGGACTTGAAATCTGCGTTTTCAATGTGTGTGGTATCTTCATGGGGTGGCTTGGTGCCGTGCCATTGGCGGCCCATCAGGCTATGTACACCATATCAACCCTATGTTTCCAGGTTCTGTATGGAATCGGAGCCGCCGGAACCATCATAATCAGTTATTTCTACGGAGAGGGAGCATGGCAGAACATCCGTAAGACCGCTAGCACTGCATTCATCGTAGGACTGATAGCAACAGCCACTCTTACAATGGGTATATTCATCTTTTTCGAGCCTCTGGCTTCTTGCTTTACCTCAGATCAGAATGTTGTCAGGCTCATGTGGCTGATCATGCCAAGCTTTGTGGTATATCAGCTTGGAGACTGTATCCAGATCGTTTATGCAAACGCATTAAGAGGCCTCGAAGATACGAGACCTCTGGCTGTGATATCATTTGTTGCCTATATCCTGGTGTGCATCCCGCTATGTTATCTGATAACATTCGAATTTGATGCGGGAGTATCAGGCGTATGGATGGGAATACCTATAGGATTGTCGCTTGCAGGCATCCTGTTCTATTTGAGATTCAGACGAAAGTCAAGAGCATGTTAGTCTCTTCCTCGCGCCAGACCTATATAATAAAGGAGGGTTGCGAGTGATCCTACAGCTGCGATGACGTAGGTGTAGGCAGCCCATTTGAGGGCGTCGATTGCCATCGGACGGGTCTGTGCATCTGTGATGCCTGCCTGGCTGAGCCATGAGACCGCTCTTGTGCTTGCGTTCACTTCAACAGGGAGTGTCACGAAGCTGAAGATGGTGGTGAGGGCAAAGAGTCCGATGCCGATCCAGATGAGGTTAGGAAAGGTGTTGATGAAGATTACGCCAGCAAGGAGCACCCACTGCACGATGCTTGATGCGAAACTGACTGCCGGAACCAGTGCCGAGCGCATCTTTACTGGTGCATAGCCGGTAGCGTGCTGCACGGCATGACCGCACTCATGAGCTGCCACTGCTGCGGCTGCAACACTTCTGCTTGAATATACTCCTTCGCTGAGGGCTACGGTTTTGGTCTGAGGGTTGAAGTGATCTGTGAGCATTCCTCTGGTAGGAACTACCTGTACGTCGTAGATGCCATGGTCATGGAGCATTTTTCTTGCGACCTCTGCTCCTGTCATGCCGCTTGGAAGTCCTACTTTCGAATACTTGGTGAAACGGCTCTGGAGCATGCTCTGTACAATCATGCTGAGAACCATTACAGCAATCATAATTACCCAAATGTTCATATCTGTGTTGTTTTAAATTAATATCCTATCTTTTTGGACCGTCCTACATTAAATTGGTCAAATTGATGTCGGACGGTAGCAGAAACATGTCATTTTGCTGTATTTTCGGTACCGTCCTGCATAAAATCTGTCGAATTGTTGCCGGACGGTGCAAACGAGGTGCTGACATTTTGTCGTGTTCCAGGTCTCTTTGCACTTGTTTAAATGCGGCGCTTATTTGTGCAAAAAACAAGCCAACGCCAAATTTAAGATAATATGTCAGATAATTTAGTATTTTTGCATCTGATTTTTCATTGCATCGCCCCAGCGTCCTGATGTCATTCCGCCCCAGCGTCCTGATCTGTCATTTCGCCCGAGCGTCCTGATGTCATTCCGACCGAGCGTCCTGATCTGTCATTTCGACCGAGCGAAGCGAGTGGAGAAATCTACAAACATTCAACAATATGTTCAGAGAAGAAGACTTTTCAAGACTGGAGATCAATCTGGGCGGGTGCCTGGAGAACTATAAATATTTCAGATCCAAACTGGAGGATACTACAAAGCTGCTTGTATTGGTGAAGGCCAATGCATATGGGCATGGAGCCGTCCAGTTTGCCTCCCTGATGGAGGATGCGGGTGCGGATTATCTCGCTGTCGCATACCCGGTGGAGGGGATGGAGCTTCGTCAGGGCGGCATCAAGTCGCCAATAATGGTGCTGACTGCCGGCACAGACTCATTTGAGCAGATCATCAATTATGGTCTGGAGCCTGGCATTCCTAATATATATTCGTTGAAGGTGCTTTGTGATGTCCTGGAGAAGAGGGGAATGAATGATTTTCCTATCCATATCAAGCTTGATACGGGAATGCATCGCCTCGGTTTTATGTCGGATGAACTTCCCGAACTTATTGATTTTCTCAAGACGTGCAGCCGCGTCCGCGTGAAATCGGTCTACTCCCACCTCGCAGCAGCAGATGATCCTGCGTGTGATGACTTTACGTTGGGACAGATATCCATGTTCCAGTCCAATGCGGATCAGCTCACCGCTGCCCTTGGATACAAACCGCTTTACCATATCCTGAACTCTGCCGGCATCGAACGCTTTTCGCAGTATCAGTTCGACATGGTCCGCCTCGGAATCGGTATCTATGGAGTCAGCGCAATTCCTGGAAACAAGCTCAGCCCTGTAGCTTCATTTAAATGTAAGGTGCTTCAGGTCAAGGCTTTGAAGCCGGAAGACGGTACGATCGGCTATGGCCGTCACGGACATATTGCCCCTGAGGGCACAGTGATAGCTACCATACCTGTTGGTTATGCAGATGGAGTGGACCGTCATCTAAGCCGTGGCAAGGCCTCATTCATGGTGAACGGCCACAGAGTCCCTACCATCGGCAATGTGTGTATGGATATGTGTATGCTGGATGTTACGGGCGTGGATGTGAAGGTAGGGGATACAGTCACTATCTTCGGTGAGTCGCCGACAGTATCCGAGCTCGCAGAAATCCTCGGCACCATCCCATACGAAATCCTAACCTCAGTCCCTCGCCGTATCGAACGTATAATCGTGAAATGACAGAAATAAATAATAAATACAAAGTCCTTTTCGTGTGCCTGGGGAATATATGCCGTTCTCCGGCTGCGCAGGGCATATTCGAACATATCGTTCGGGAGAACGGTATGGAAGATAGGATCGAGGCCGATTCGGCCGGAACTTATGGCGGTCACAGGGGAGAACTCCCGGACCGTCGTATGCGCAATGCTGCGATGTATCGTGGTTATGGCCTGACGCATCGTTCCAGACCTGTGTCTTCTCTGGATTTTCTGGAGTTTGACCTTGTCATAGCGATGGATGACCAGAACTATGAAGACCTGATGCATCTTGCACCGTCCGTTGAGGCAACCCATAAGATCCGTCGTATGGCTGACTTCCTGAAGGCGCGTCAGATGTCGTATATTCCTGACCCATACTACATGGGCATAGAGGGATTCGGACTGGTTCTGGACCTGCTGGAAGACGGATGTCAGAATCTATACGAATGTATTGAGCACTCAATTCTCTGATAGTCAGCATGTTGTCTATAAATACGGTGGGGCAAAATGACCCACCGTGTTGCTAGTTAAGGTGCTGGGTGACAGGGGGTTATGTGACCATGAAATAAGGGGTATGACCATGAAATAAGGAGGTTATGGCCATGAAATAAGGGGCTATGGAGCAAGGGAATCCGGTGTGAACCCGGAACTGTGCCCGCAGCGGTAAATCCTGAATGATCCTGCATATGCCATTGCAGCCGTCGGCTGTGAGAAGGCGCAGGGGAGCCCTCCGGAGGCCTTTGTCGCAGGACAAAGGCATCAGACCGGTCGCAAGACAAGGTCGGAAGGAGGTGGGGATGAGTCCGAAGACCTGCCATAGTCAAGTCAAACAAGTGGAGCCCGGGGGCAGGCTTCTGTGAAGGCGTTATATAATGTTATTATCTTTAATCCTTTCTGCGGGCCTGGTTTCAGGAGGCTCGCCTGCCGGAACGGAGG
>JAZQEN010000059.1:0-54642 GCA_045539015.1 Candidatus Cryptobacteroides sp. | reverse complement strand
GTTCACCCGCTTGTTTTTTCTTGCGGAAATTCATAATTTTACGCCGGAAGAAAAGAAGCAGTACTATAAATCCTTAGACAACATGAGTGATTACTACAACATACTGGATGCAGCTATCGAAGCGGCAACAGCAGAAGCTACCGTTAAGGCAATGGCCGAAGGTAGAGAGGAAGGTAGAGCTGAAGGACTGGAACAAGGTCACACTGAGGCAAAAACTGAAATCGCAAGAAAAATGCTGGCTGCCGGAATGCTTATCGAACAGATCATTCAGCTTACCGGACTCGACAAAGAAACTGTAGAAAAATTGTAGAAGCCTGGTTGCATGCAACCATAATTTCAGCAGGACAACAAGATGATATAATCGCCGCCGTTACCGGGTATGTATGGTAACGGCGGCGATTTCCTCTTGTTTTGTTAGCTGCGGGCACACCTGCAGAAACATCGCCAGTGCTTTAAGAATCAGCGTGGAAGAATGCGAGGGTATAAGAACACAACAATATATCACCCCACTGATAAGTTATCTCGCCATTGGTGATCCCACCTATTTTGCAATAACTGGTCTGACACTATATCCTCCCGAACGTCCAAACCAATCACTGATATAACAGTTATCCTTGGTAAAACTCAAGCCATAAGAAAATGCATCCGGAACATCATTCTTATATGGGGTAGAGGAAACATACGCACCCATTCTCCCTACTTGTACGCCACAGCCTTCATGATAGTCACTTAAATTAGCTCCTTGGCCAGCAGCAGGAAGAAAAATACTTTTAGAGTTTATATTACTAATGAGTATAACTCCTTTGCGATTAGCATCCCATCTGACCACACAATTATCGATCAACTCCCGGTATTCCTCTTTAGTAGGAATACGCCAGCCACCGCCCCAATTAGCTGTAGCAGCATCATATCGAGGATTACCTGAAATATCGCCCATTTTAGTGCTGATTGTTAGACTATTGATATCTGTATATTCATTCTTTGGAGCAATCTCACCCCATGCATAATAATATCCATGGTCATCTGAAAACGAAGCTCCAACATTGCAAGTTGCCCATTTGACACTTAGACCAAGATCTACCCACACATGACCATTGACGGTTCCTGTAGATTGTGCGGCAAGATTCATTGTCAATATGGAAAGGCCAAAAAACATGATTAACTTTTTCATATACGAGAGATTTTATAAGAAGTTGTTTAAAATTTATTGAAAAATAATGTTATAAACGTGTAATATATTGAAAATTAGCAGGTTAATTGAAATGCATTTCGTAACTTTATGAGTACCAATCTATTAAAGTTATGGAACGATACTCAACCAACCTTACTGATAAACAATGGCAAGTTATTGAAAAAATCATCAATCCGCAAGAAAGAAGCGGACGGCGGTTATAGGGGGAACCTTGCGGATTGGGTCCTTGACAAGTTCGGATGGGAGCTGGAAGTCGTCCTCAGACCGGATGAATGCCCTTCCAAATTCAAAGTTATCCCCAAGCGGTGGATAGTTGAAAGATCATTCGCCTGGCTGGAAAACTTCAGAAGGCTCACAATTGACTATGAGTATCATGCCGACACTGCCGAAGCAATGGTTCAACTTGCTTTCTGTAAAATCATGCTTAGCAAATTTATTGGATAATTTTTAAACAGTTTCTGATTCTTGGCAATTTTTTCGTCACCCGGGTACGCTGGAAACTGTTCCCGGGTGTGTGGTGACCTGATGATCCATCACACTAATCTCCTCCTCCGAGGCGTTGGAGGATTATTATCTCACTGTTGCATTCATGCTCGGCCAATAAGGTGAAGGCGGCCAATTTCACTAATTACTCTTGCACATAAGTCTGCAGCCTCATTATTTCTCCATCTGTATATCCTTAATTTCTGGAGATCATATGAGAGTCTGCTAATTTCATCCAGCATTTCTATTTCTCTCTTCTCCCCTGCACGCGGCATGAATCTGAATAGCTTCATATGATTCTCATAGTCTCGTAGACGCTCATTCAACTCGGCATACACTATTTTTTCATTAGATGCAAGTTCCACACGTTCGCCTACAAGCAAATCATAAATCATAGAAAATATATTTACCACAGCATCCTTAAACAACGCATCTTCGCCGCTATATCTAAGGTTGGCGTTTAAAAGTGCGACCCGGAGTTCGGCACTAATATGTTCAAACAATTGCTGAGAAGATTCGTGTGAAAGAAAACTGCTGACATCAAGATACTTATATACTGCACATCGGACCTCCAAGGCATCCATCTTTTCATTGATATATGGTTGATGGGCTCTATTAATAGCATCTTCTTTAGAAAGAATAATATTTTCAAGATTGGAGCTGGCGTCAGACGAAAATAAATCAACCCCAAGAGTTCTCTCCAACCATTCATTAACAATTTGCATTATATATTCCATACCTCACTAGTCCCCGGTAAAAAATCATAAAAGTTCTTTGAAAATATTGAAAATTAGGCAGTTACAGAGGTTTTTGGCGCGCGCCGATTTGAAATTATCTTTGCCAGACTAACGTAGAATGGCATATACATAAAGGAAAATACGTGTTCGCGCAGCTTTTAGACTTCATCGATAAGGATGTATTCCTCAGACTTGCAAACAAATACGATGGGAATCGTTATGTCAAGCAGTTCACCTGTTATAACCAACTTTGCGTATTGATGTTCGGTCAGCTATCCAACCGTGAAAGTCTTCGTGATGTTGTCCTGACAACGCAGGCTCATGCATCCAAAGCCTATCACCTTGGATTTGGTAAGCACGCTGCTAATAGTACTCTTGCGGATGCCAATACCAAGCGCTATTATCGCATCTTCGAGGAGTTTGCCTACAAGGTCATCACAGAAGCCCAGAGATGCCGAATCGTCGATATCTTCAAGCTGAATGGAAACGTCTTAAGATAAAAAAGTTCTGGGATACGTCCGAAAACGCAGTCCGCATTCAGATTTACTCTGCGATCATAGCCTACTGTATGATGGCCATAGTGTAGAAAAAGATGAGCATTGAGCGCTCTATCTACGAGATGCTGCTTTGCAAAACCTAACTACAATATTGTCAATGAACTTGATGGTTCTACCGAACCAACTTTGTTTTAATTGTTAAACTTTATAATAATCTTCCGGAACTTTTACCGGACAGCAATGTCCCTAAATTACAAAAAAATCAGCTAATTTATATAGAAAATAACATTCCAGTCCTCGTTCTTCAAGATTTTGGAGAATAAGTCTCTTGAAATAATCACGAAGATGAGGTAATATTTCCTCTAGAACATTACCTCATCTTCCCATTAAGGTCTAAGTTTAAAGTCCTTTCTTTTCATTTCCTCATAGATCTGAAGATCAAAGTGAGGATTAAATCTTGTGTTTTCCGGAGTTGTCCGTAGGCAAGTGTCATATTCCTGCTCTATTGACGCATCGAAGGCTTCCAAGCAATATGGAATGACGGCAGAATCAATACGGAAGAAAACCACTTTCTGTCTCATCTCCGGAGCATCAGATGGAATAAAACGGCAGTCAATTCCTCTCTCAAATAACCACTGATCGTTTTCCAGACGAGACCTCCCCTCCGAGTAATTCCTATAGATTGACACAGCGCATATTTTTGATGTCATCATATTTTCAGGGCAACGACATTGCAATGGAAGAAGTGGACTGATCCTTTGCGCGACTTCTACCTTAAGTTTCATGTAGTCCTCTGCCGAAAGGTCTTGAATAACATCATTGATCAGTGTTGTTCTATACAGCTCGCATCGTGGGAGTGATGCAGTGAACGCACCAAGAGCCAAGTCTATCTCTTCTTTTGTCAGTCCTAAAAATGGTTTCGTCAGCGAAGACATGAAGTCTGTCAAAGAGATTTCATTCTCGCTAAGTGTCATGTTTAGACCTTCTTTTACAGAAAGGTCATATTCGAAGAAATTATACGACCGCGACCTGACATTCTGCCTTTGAATGAAATCTGCCGTATAAGTCTCTCTCAAAACATCCAACGATTTGCGGATATTCATGACTTTTTCAAGAACCTTTTCAATCTCTTTCTCAAGGGCTGACAGAATCACCAAAGCCTCCTCCCGTCTCTTCGCTTCTGCCTTAGCCTTGAGGACAACCTTAGCCTGGTGAGCAATGTAATCAAGACGCTCCTGCATACTGTTCTTAGTTTTAAAAGCTCTACCACGGTAGTACTGGTATTCCTTGCATGCGCCATCAAGCGCAATTTCCTGGTTCAGAACTGAGTTTACGAAATATCTGAGCTCTACTTCCATTTCATTCTTATAGCCAGCGCAGATTCCAGCGAGTGCTGTAAGGAATGCCTGAGCATCAGCAACTCTGCCGATTTCTGCAACCTTTGCATTCAGCGATTCAAGAATACGCTCGCGGAGGTTCAAAAGAGACTCCTTGGTCGGGAAGTTTTGAAAATTGTCGAGGTATTTCCCAAGCTCATCATACATTTCTTCATCGCATACTTCAATGTTCAAGTTGGGATACGCAATGTTTCCAAACTCCGCAGGAGAGAAAATCACATCAATCAGTCTGTCATGGGTTTCTGAAGCGCCCAAACCATTAGACTCACACCACTCTGCGGCCATCTGGTCAACATCTGACCCGCCACACAAGGACTGACGAATCAGCTCGATCTTAGCCTTCTGCGCATAAAGGCCTGCCAGCCTCTCCCCATCATATACAATCTGACAGAAGCCCAGGCGCTGAACCCAACCTTTCTTATCTCTAAAATCATACCATCCATGTTTCCAACCACCAATAGCTTCAGCAAATAAAAAAGACCTAAGTACACATCCTATGTCTCCTCCGAAATGAAACATGTTTGAAGCAAGATGATGGCAAAGAACGTTCACATTGTTAATAGCAAAACCGTTCTCTGCTACATTATCCATCATAAAGAAGTTGTCGAAAAGGGGATCGGTGATAACCCTAGGAGTTCCGCAAACATTCAGAGAGACCGGATTTAGCGAAGTGGCATACTGCAGATAGTCTAGATCAACCACTGCAGAATATGAATTCAAACGAACTCGTGGAGTTGCCAATGTACAGGGATCCATAGCACAGAAAACGCCATGAAGTACTCCATAACCCATGATATTAACTTGTGAGCCAAACTTCTCCTTGACACACAGAGCAACATTGATAAACGAACCCGAGCCAGTACCGCCTGCAAGAGAGGTCGCTATATGAACGTCAATTTTAGCATCCCCATCTACAGCATATTCTTCGTCCAAAACATTCAAACACGTCACCTGTTGTATTGCTCTATGGATCCTTGAAGATATATTAGGCATAAGCATTTCTGTTATCAAACGCCCTGAAGTACGCACTTGAGATGCACCAGAACCTAAATGATTTGGAATATATTGCTCATTCTCCGGGATCATCCAGGTCGCGAATCCGTTCTCTTTGTTGGCAAAATAGATTTCTCTTATAGGAAGGTCATGCAACGGCACAAAATCCTCCACCATTGATGTTGGCAACGCATCATCGTGTAACGTACACACATCATAATCGATCGCAACAAATGCAATCTGATTGGGAATATTGTCTCCAAAAACATCCTCATACATTTTCTTGACATGAGCGATTGCCTTTACACCGGTACCTCCCAGGCCGATATAAACTGATCTTCGTATTGTTCGCATATGCATTAAATATTAACATTACTACCTCCTCCAATATTACCTGATACGCTTTATGATCCACGAAATCAGCCATACAGGACTTAGTATTATATACCCTCCTATTGTCCAACCATTATCTTCATACTTTTCCCTCTCATATTTAGGAGGATCACAAAACATTATCAGATATGCATGATATATTCCTTCTCCTAGTTCAATGAAGAATTGTACAAAATCCATGATTTGTTTTCCATTCATGATGATTATTTTATTTAATATCCCCAAATGGACACTTATTTCACCGAGTCAAGGAGTCTCTCTCTAACATACCAAAGTTCATCATCCAGAAGCTGCTTTGTCCTGGCGTAGATTGGGTTGTCTATGATAACTTGCAAGCGAACATCTGCAGTGAAGTATTCTCTTACATATTCCTCATCAGAGTAATTTGCGACATCAGCATATAGTTGATTAAGAGCGTCTCTTCTCATCTCGTGCTCCTTTCTTCTGATCCGATCCAGAAGATCGCCCCTGCTACTTAACTCCTTCCTCTTGCTCTTAAGGTATTCACAGGCATAATAACGATACTCTGTCGGCATTCCATCTTCCGGGCAGCGAAGTGTGACCCAAAAGTCATCGAGGGCATCAGCATATGGGAGGCTCATACTCTGCACCTCATACCTGTTTCCATTTCTTCTGATGAAGCCAAATATCAATCCCTTTACCCACAATTCAAGATACGGAACCTTTCTTTGATTTGGCAGAAACCCAAAGTTTTCATCCTTGATCTTCTCCTCCACCGCCAAGTCAAATGAAAATGACTTGAACCCGGACCTCTCCTCCCAGACTCTCTTATGTCTAACAATACTCTCAAGCTGGAATACAGGATATGGAGCCTTATGTCGATAAATGATGATGCTGGTCGAAGAGAATGATGGGACATAAACAGGACCATTACCATGAGAATACGATTGAATGGCCTTTGCAAAAGCATGGTCTTGAGCAAGAACTCCATACAAACCTTCCGGTACTGACACGCATATCCATTCTTCTTGTGGGGACGGATATCCGTGATATTGAAAATCCAAAAGGTATTCAGCTTTTTGAGCAGCCTTCTCAAAAAGACACATCTTCTCACCTTCATCCATCACAATAATGAGGTCCTCTATAGACACATGGCTGAAATCTGCTCCATCCAAAGAGGACGTGAAGGCAAGAACCATTTCCATAACCTCTCTTGCGCCCAATGTGGACAAGTCAAGAACATTGTCACAATTTATGCTTGCAATAAATTTCTCAAGCGTATTATCCTGATGATTTCCATCAACATGAACTCGATCTGACAAATCGATCTGAAATGGATTATCTCCCTTCTTATTAGCCAATCTTGCACTCATTTCACTGAGCCTCCTGATTATCTCATTAAAGAACAGAAGTGTGTTTTCTAGCTGATGTTCCATGAAACTGAGATATTCCTTCATTTCGGCATAGAACTGAGAAGCCTTCACATGACGAGAAATATCGATTTTATTGGTCAGGAGAAGTTTCTGAGCCTCTTGAAGTAGTGTCTTGTAGCCGTCAATACCAAACAAGCGCGGCCACTTAGAAATGATATGTGCTATTTCTGATGTAAGGCCGACCTGCTGCTCATTGAGTATGACAAGCTCTTCTCTCATCTCACCGGCATAAATATCAAATGCAGTCTTCAGGCAATTAACGAATGCTTTGGCTCCGTTCAAGCCATCGCCTGAGGCAATAATTTCAGACAGTTTGCTTGCAATCTCTTTCTTGATGACCGACATCCTCTCGTCAAAGTTAGCCTCAATAGCTTTGCTCGCCTCCTGCTCCCCCTCTGAAATCCATGTATCACTCTCAATCTTAGCATAAGATCCTTTGCTCGAAGCAATTACAGACTGTTTTAGATCAGCAAAGTCAAACAAAGAATCCAACAACTGGTCAGCTTCATGCTCGCATAAATTGTTCTTGTTGATCCACGTAATGGCAGAATCCGTCATTTCATAATCGTAGTCTTGACCAATGATTGACCGCACCAACTGCATTCCTGCCTTTAAAGAAAACTCATCTGAAAGTTTTTTAGTATCCACCAATATCTCACACAGTCCTTGGCCACACACCCATCTTTTCTTATCCTTTATACTAAATAACTCTGGAAGTCTACTCATGCGCCACTTAAGCATATCCATATACAGAAGAGTTGCTTTCTGCAACACGATACCCCTATAAAACAACGAAGCTCCTAGCCAAGTATAAACATGTTCACGCAAATGCACTCGACCATAACGGTTGATATTATCAATAAGGTAGAAGAAATCATATGGCTTGCAACCATATGACTTTACCCCATTCATTGTCTGCAGTTCAAGAGGGTGCTCATCATCGACTTCAGTCATTATATAATCCATATCAAGCATTGCTCCATATGCATTTGCCCCGACAAAACGGCCACAATCGCTAAAAACTTCAGGACCTATCGCATATGCATGTAAATCTGCATATTTTAAAACGTCACGAAGAAGATATCCCATATTTATGAAGATGCCGGAGCCAGTTCCTCCACTGAGCGAAAATGCCACATAGACTTGAGGATAGAAATTACCATCATACGTCCATCTATCCGTGCTTTTAATGGTAGAGGCAGTGATTCCATCAAAGGCACGACGAACAGCGTTCTCAATTATATGGTAGTTGGATTCGAACATAAATCTACCACTTGAGCGCACCTGCCCTGCACCCATATTTTTCAAATACGGCAGAATACCTACATTCTGAGGTGGCATCCAGGAGAAAGCTTCTTGTTGCACACGATACCACTCATACGCATGGGTCACTCCAATGGCGACCGCCTCGTGAGCATCAAGTGAGACCCCGTACATTTGCGCGCTCGCAGCAAACACCTGAGCATCTGTATCAATCCCCAGAAAGCCAACGCAAGGTGGCACCTCGCCGAATCTTTCCAGGAACATGGATTTCGTTTTAAGGATGGTTTTGATTCCGGCACCACCAAGACCAATGAACAAGGTTCTCTGCAATTCTACTGGCATATGCGTTATCTTTAAGTTTTATTTCTAATTTATTTCAGGCATTTCTCAATGTCATCCATGACTCTTTGACTGCCTTTCTGCTTTGTCTTTCTTTTCTTGTATGACTCCCTCGGAGTTGGCTCCAAGTGTATATAAGTGATGATCGCTCTCCAGTATTCATGGTTTGGATTGTCATCAAAATCCTTTTCAAGCTGCATCTGGATCTTATCATCATACCAATACAACCCCTTGACGTTCTTGCCTTTGGACCCTTTGACAGGCTCCTTGCCTTTTGCCAGGTCTGCCAAGATTGAATCAATGAACTTTTCGTTCTTATCTCGATAGATCTTCCCCGCGGCAACAATCCTGTTGTCGTACTTGTCGTTTTCTATATACTCCACGAAATTATGGACCTTTACATCGAATAAACCCGCAAACTCCTTAGTTGAATCAGCATCTGCACCATTATAATATTCTAAATATCCCGGACCATCCTCGCTTATCCAATACGGACCTGAACACACCTTATCATATACATCCATATAATATTTATCCAAAAGGGTCAGAGGCTTATCAACCTTAAACCTCTTTTTAAAAAGAAAATCAAACATCAGTTCTATCAATTTATTGGTTCACATTATCAGACCTCGCTAATTTACAAAAAAAGACTGACTCATAGTGAATCAGTCTTTAATTATTAACGGGCATTATAGGCCGTCTCTTGGAAATAGATTGAGATCGGAGCTATCTTATGCGGAAGATTCTTGACCCTCTTGTAGTGGAATCTGTACTTGCCCTTGGCAAGCACCATTAAGTTCTCTCCCAGATCCTTTATCTTCAATCCATTTGATATATCAGGAAAACCTACTGGTTCGGTTTCACCTACAGGAACGTCCTCATTAAATTCAAAGTCCCGACATCCTGTCATCGCCATTGCTGGAAGCGCACAGTCCATGACTTTGCAGAATTCCGCATATGAATCTGAATACTGCCCTGCCATCATCTTACTGTTATCACTCTTAAGAAAAGGAATAACTATATTCAGAAGCATATAATTCTTATACCATTCCAGGTTCCATGTTGAAATTATGCGCTTAGCATCTGACATAGGCCAGAATGAAGAAAGCATCTTATCCTTATAGGAATATGCGTATGACGCACCCGCGTCGGAAAGCAGGTCCAACACAGAAGCGACCTCAGAAAACTTCACCTCGGTGACTTTTGCCTTTGTTGTATCCTGTACGGATGCCAGCTGCCAATAGCCACCCTCAAGCAAGGTTGTATAACTATGACCAACCGGCTTGGCGACGTAAGAATAGTCATTGACCCTCTTGACCCTACGCTCGGTAAGCTTTACGATCAAGGTCAACACACACGCAGAAACAGCCACTATAGATATGGCAGAAATCGTGAATTTTGCCAATGATGATAATAAACGTACTTTCATAACTTATCTGTGTTTTCTATTCCTCTTTCTTTTCTTCGTCAGTTTCGATTGCATCCTCTACGGCCACCGTTTCCTCAACTTCCCCTGGTTCCTCAACAGTCTCTTCAACAGCATCCTCCTCAGTCACAGTATCTTCAGTTTCAGTCACTGTATCCTCAACGACTTCTGTTTCCTCTGCGACCTCAACTTCAGCTGTTTCTTCTGTCTCAACAACAGGGTCTGTTTCAGTTTCTTCAGTTTCCGCAGGTTCCTCAACAGTCTCTTCAACAGCATCCTCCTCAGTCACAGTCTCTTCAGTTTCAGTCACTGTCTCTTCAACGACTTCTGCTTCCTCTGCGACCTCAACTTCAGCTGTTTCTTCTGTCTCAACAACAGGGTCTGTTTCAGTTTCTTCTGTCTCGGCCTGAGTCTCGGTTTCCTCAGTAACAACTTCCACCTTCTCTTCTTCCTCTTCCTTTGCTGTCCAGACCTCCGGATCGTACAGATCGCAACACTCCTGGACAGTCAAAGCCTTGATCTTGATGAAAGCCAGCTTGAAGTCTGATGCAATTCTGATGTGACTCAGACTGGTCGTAAAGTTCTTCTGGAACTCTCGCTCCCATGTCGGAAGATCATCACCAATGTCGCTGCTCATCAAAGCAATAGTGGTCGCATTCATACTCTCATAGGTTACCGGAGCTGCTCCGATACGCACATAGATTTCTGACTTATCCTCCAGACTTGACAACATAGTATTGACTTCGAAATCTCTTTCGTTTGCAAACTCAAATGAAGTCTGTCCTGTTATGTATTTATAAACAGAGAATCCCTTCAAGCTATCTTCCAATGTCTTGATAATGGTGTTCTTGAGCTGATTCTGGAATCTTACAATAGACTCATCATCAAGCGCATATCCCTGCATGAACATTGAGGACAGGCTGAGTTTTGATGTAATCGCATCCGCGTGTTTCTCATAGAACTTATCAAGAGTAGAATTGGACAAAAGCGAAATGAAAGGTACGCGCGCATTTGGATCCATCGTACGGACGTTCTCTTTTTCGAGTCTATACCATTCTTTCAAGTTTTCGGTAAAGTTCACCATCGTCTGATACTGCTGTTCAAGAATCCTGTTCTTCTCAGAAAGTTTTCTGACAACCAACCATGGCATGAACATTCTGATTTCAAGCGTATCTCTGTACAGACCTAAACTCTCTCCGCCTCCATGCACTCTCTGGCCCTTCTTTTCTTCAAGACATCGATTGATGTCAGCATGCTCCTCCTTTATTTCCTTTCTGTTTGAGAAGTACTTATACCACCAGATTCCCATTGCGATGATTCCCAGCAGGAGCACCCAGTAGAAGATCTTCATATATGGGATATGGGTCACAATGTACTGGGATAATGGAGTCGAATACAAGATGAAAGCATTAACAATCAGCACCAGAAGGGAAACACCGAAAGTTATGTTCACAGTCTTGTTTTCTTTTGCCAGTGCATCTAATCTTTTATCTTGAGCCTTATAATTTTCCGCCTGCTGACGTTCTATATATTTGATCTCATAATCCAGTCTTTCCTTCGTACCTTCAGTCAGAGACGCACGAGCCTCAGAGCTGACAAGCTTCTTCTCGATCAAGGCATATGCCGAATAGGCCATATTTCGTACATCCACGAGGGCATTCATATCCCTGCGTGCTTCGCTAAGAAGATTACGGATGATCGCCGCATTGATCTGTGGATTCATCTTGTCAAACGACACCACCTCATGAGCTCGAGTCTGTTTGCGAAGTTCTTCGTCAGAGCAGACGCTTACGCCTGTTATGATACAAGCCTGAACACATAGATCCTTGTCGGAAACGTAAGAATATGGCACATAGCAATAACCCTTGTCACCATACTCATGACCCCATGAGTTCCTTACGATAAAGACCTTGTCCTCATCACTGTATCCGCATATAATGACAGCGTGATATGGATTTATATCTTCTTTTTCCGCCTCCTTGACCTCGTTAGGATCCGGAATTTCCACAAAGCCGCATATCGGATCTGCAAAAGATGAATACACTTTGAGGATAGCAGCAACCGGATAGCCTTCATTAAGAGCAGACTTGATGTGATCCTCTTCCAGTGCCACATTCTTCGCCTCAGTTACCAGACGTACCTTAGCATCCTCATATGCAGCAGCAGATGGACGGGTATTGACAGCGGCCTCATCGGTAGTATACTCCCAAAGTGTCTCCAGACAGATACCCTCGTTCTGCAGTGAAGTTATCGCATCGAAGAATGAGACGCCTTCATTCTTGAGTTCAGGCTCCTTGGATTCATCATAAGTTCCCTCACGCTTAAGCTTTGCAATTCGAGAGTTATAATACAGGAAGCGCTCACTGAGATCATTCGACTTGGACTGACCGGAATTGAGTATATACTCATATATACCTGTCATGGTAAATGCCGAGCAGGATCCCACGGAACCCTGATTCCTGACAGGGGAGAAGGATTTCCTCAAATCAATGCTCTTTGCAAGCTTCTTTCCAGATGGTTCATAGGTCTTCTCCAGAGGTATGGTCTCGATATGCTCTATCTTATAGATCGTATCGCCATACTTGAAGCCGTCCTTGGTCAGCACCTTATCCTTGCGCTCACTCTGACTCACCTGCACATCGCAATCGGCAACTTCCTTTTCCAAAAGACGTATATACTCGGTCTGTCTGCGTATCTTGGTTTCTGAATCCTTCAGGTCCTGACGCAGCCTCTTGAAATCAATCTGCGTATCACCCAGAACAGAATAAGACCTCAGGGAAATCGATTCCGGATAATCACCATTGTCCTCCTCATTAACCTCCTTTTCAGGAATATACACATCAATATCGGTCGGTGCCTTATTGAGCAAAGCGTTGTTTGCTGCAACAAACATCTCGATACAATCTGCGTATGTATCACGGAACACTATCTGGTTCTGGTTGAATACGTCACCTGACATGTATGCGTCATCCATACCCAGAAGCTGTGCCAAAGCCACCCGTTTCTGAGGCAGAGACAACGACATATCATTCATAAAAGAAGTAATATGCACGATGAATTTGGAGATGTCAGGATCTATGTCCTTCATCGCCTGTGCATTTACCTCTTCAGGCTTCCTACCGTCAGCAAGATAACCTCTTACCCTGTGCTCATAGAACCTGTCATAGAACTTATAGCAGTTATTCTCTGCCAGGAATGCGTCCTGAATAATCTGTGCAGGTATATTTACATCCACCAGTTCCTGATCAATGCCCTCACGCTCCAGGATGGTAACATATGCGCGGCTGAGAAGATAGCGGACATAGTAATACTTATCCAGATCCAGCACGCATAAGCCAAAGGAATGAATCGGACGGTTATCATCAAGCTCCGCATTCGGATGGAAGATCGACTTGTAGGAATTTATGGTTGCTATAGCCCATTCACCGACAATACGCACAAACGAGTTCCAGTCAAGATCAAGAGACACTCCATCCGCGTTGCAGTTCTGCATCACGACAATGTGATTCAGATCTCTTGCCAAAGGATCGTTGGTCTTGAAGTCAACAGCCTCCTTAAGGATTACCTGTCCCTCGCGCGTCAGATTCGGCATTACCTCAGGGAGTGAATCTATAGATTCCTCCGGTGTGAAAAGGAATGCCAGATCAGGAGCGAAAAAGAACAAGTCAACCTTTATGTTTCGTGTCTGAGAGGTAATCGCCTCGATGCATTTTCTCGCCATTTCCCAATAGCTGCGATCATGCATCGGCAGATAGATACATATATTCAGGACATTGTCCTTGTTACGTCGATTGATGGTGACTCTTTTGTCGAACAGTCGAGAAAAGAAATTTTTCAGATATTCCTGCTGCCTTTCAACCCCGATGACCGTCTTGTCCTCTTCTGAGATCATTACATCAAAAGGGTTCTCCGGCTCAGAATTAAATTGCAAAGATTTGCCGTTGTCAACGGCAAATCTTTGCGTAGTTCTGAAAATCATTTCGCCAGCGTCTAAAGTACCGATCATTCCGGTAAAGAAGTCCGCCAGTCCCTCATCTTCATAACTTTGGACATATCCCATCACTTTGCATATGGCCTTCTCGAAAGAAGAGCCTAACATCAGATGAATCATATGTCGGTAAATCATGTTTTGAAGTTCATATCATTAAATATTTTCGATAGAGCTTACAAGCATCTCCTTACGATATGTATGCTCCTCGTTCATCACCTGCTTTGTCTTCTGATATGAGAGACTAGACTGTATAGTTTTGTGCTCAATGTTTGCTGAAGAATATTTTGACACATATTCCTCTGCAGTGCAGTTCTGAATCTCCGTATAAAGCTGTGTCACCAGAGCTCTTCCCATCTCTCTTTCCTTTGAACGGATCATATCGAGAAGGTCACCTTTGGTCTTGAGATCTTTCTTCTTGCTCTTAAAGTCCTCGTACGCATAGTGACGGGCCTCTGTACCCTTTCCTTCCTCAGGTCCACGAAGCTTTGCCCAATAATCGTTACTCGCATCATTGTCGGATACCGCCTTACTCTGTACCTCATACCTCTGACCGTTTCTTCTGATGAAGCCATAGATCAGTCCCTTTACCCACATCTCAAGAACATCACCGTCTCTCTTCTGATTAGGAGTGAAACCGAAACGGATGTTATTCATTACTGCTTCAAGCTCAGCGTCAAAACTGAATGACTTTGAATCTGACTTTCTGTCATATTCCTTCTTCTGCTTTACGATTGTTTCAATCTGGAATACAGGATAAAGTCCTTTGTGACGATAAATCATGATGCTGGTAGGAGAAGTCGCCGGAACATACTGATTGCTCTTGCTCTTGAACGATGCAACAGTCTCCGTAACAGCAGGATCCTTGGCAAGCGTACCAGTATTACCACCCGGAACAGACACATAAGTATAAGCATATAATCTGCTCTCATTCAAGAATCCATGATGCTGATAGTCGAGAAGGATTTCTGCTTTTTCCATAGCCTTCTTAAAGAGATCCTTCTTCTCCTCAGTACTCATATTAAGGACAAGCTCCTCAACTGACACGTGATTGAAATCAGCTCCTTCCAAAGATGAGGTAAAATCAATAACCTTCTGCATAACCTCAATCGCCTGTAATGCTGATAACTCGAGAATATTCTCACCATTCAGGCTTGCAATGAACTTCTCTACTGTATTATCAGTGTGATTGTCATTTATCCGAACTAAGTTCGAAAGGTCAATCTGGAATGGATTGTCGTTTTTCTTTAAAGCCAATCCCATCTTTATTTCACTGAACTTTTTGTTCACACCACCAAAGATCTCTACAGCCTTATCGATCTTGTTCTCCATGGTTTCGAGATATTCCTTTATTTCGGCATAGAACTGAGAAGCCTTCACATGACGAGAAATATCTATTTTATTAGTCAGGAGGAGTCTCTGAGCCTCTTGAAGTCGTGTCTTGTAGCCGTCAATACCCCACATGCGAGGCCAGTCAGAAATGATATCTGCTATTTCTGAAGTGAAACCGCTCTGCTGCTTATTGAGTGTGACAAGCTCTTCTCTCATCTCACGGGCATAAATATCAAATGCAGTCTTCAGGCAATTAACGAATGCTTTGGCTCCGTTCAAGCCATCGCCTGAGGCAATAATTTCAGACAGTTTGCTTGCAATCTCTTTCTTGATAACCGACATCTTCTCGTCAAAGTTAGCCTCAATAGCTTTGCTCGCCTCCTGCTCTCCCTCTGAAATCCATGTATCACTCTCAATCTTAGCATCAGATCCTCTGCTCGAAGCAATTACAGACTGTTTTAGATCAGCAAAGTCAAACAAAGAATCCAACAACTGGTCAGCTTCATGCTCGCATAAATTGTTCTTGTTGATCCACGTAATGGCAGAATCCGTCATTCCAAGATCCTTGTTTGCGCCTATAATCGCGGATACCAGGTTCATGGAAGCCTGAAGAGAGAACTGTTCAGCAAGTTTCTTGGCATCAATCATAATCTCACAGAGGCCATGTCCAAGTGTCCATGCCTTCTTGTCTTCGTAATCCATATTACCTTCATTGACGAACTGTTTGAAGTTATCAAGATCTCCCTTGATGCTTGATCCCATAGGACCTGATATTGCTAGAAGAGCCTGACCAATCATAGTGTGAATCTGATCACGGCTATTATATGTTGTACCATACTTATTTACATTATCAATAAGATAGAACAGATCAAACGGCTTTGTGTAGCAAATCTTCTTATCATCAAGATTCTTCATTACATACGGATTATCGTCATTTACGCTTGACATTAGATAGTCTGTATCAAGCATTGCCCCATATGCATTAGATCCAACAAATGCTCCGCAATCAGTAAAGACTCCTGGCATTACGGCATAAGCATAAAGATTACAGCTTTCGCCATACATATCTTTTATGAGGTAGGCTGTGTTAAGGAAAGTTCCACATCCCGTACCTCCACTAAGAGAGAATACCAAATATATCTGGACTGGGCCATTAACTAAAGTCCATGATCCTTTACCGTCATTAGTAGCAGAGGTTACTCTATTGTAAGCCTCTCTTATTGACTTTTCAATTACTGCATAGTTGTTCTCAAAGATAAATCGACCGTTAGAACGAAGCTGTCCTGCACCATTATTTGATAAAGCCTGAAGTGCTCCAACGTTCTTACTTGGCATCCATTCAAAGTTCTCCTTATTCATCCTATACATCTCGCCAGCATGTGAGATTTCAGTCTGAATCTGCTCATTAGCATCAAAACCGACTCCGAATTCCTGTGCGATAAGCTGAAATTCGTCTTTATTAGTATCCATTCCGACAAAACCGATTACCGGTGGGATGTTTCCAAACATCTCCTTATACAACGCCTTTGTCTTTAGGACTGACTTCATACCCGTTCCACCTAATCCGATGAATAACGATCTTTTTAACTCGATTGCCATAATTATGAATTTTATTGTTATTAATTATTAGTTTTCATTATTAGAACTGTTTTGGATATTCAATCTTATATTGCTTTCCAGTTGCAGACTTGCAGGTCAACACCATCTTCTTTGCATTCGGATCAAAATCCGAACGCACATTGCCTCCCTGAGTCTTGACGATGTGATTGACTCTACCTTTGACACCCACCTTTAAAATTATTTCCACAGGAAGTCCGGAAACATATACATACGACTTCTTTCTTTTGAAAAGCATTCCTAAGAAACCCTGCTTCAGATTCGGATTGTTTGTCAAACGAATCTCAGCGGAGCCCTTCAGACCATTCTTGTATCCAATAATCGCCTTTCTCGCACTATCCTCAGAAATAAAGATGGCGATGAGATGTTTTATATTGAATCTTCTTGCAGTAACCTGAACAAAAGCAATCCATGCCACAAGACATGCAAGGACGAAGATGAGACCCGCAATGAACCAAGTTTTCAGTTTGTTGACTGTATAATCCACATTAATGCTTGCTATCTCATCCAAAGCCAGCCCTTTAGAAACCGGTTTATTATTTATGACATGCAGAGTTTTTGGTGCACCCGCAACCTGAAAATGATAACCGAACGCACAATCCTCATCATATTTATCCAATATTTTCTTGGTCAATGTGAGTTCAATGTCAAACGCCATTTCCTCAGATTTCTGACCAGAAGAAGGTGCTATTGTCAAAGCGTTGTCATCGGACTTCACACCATCAACCACCATTTCGACCAGATCAGCAGAGACAGCATCACCGTATCTATCACACAGAACAAGTGTAACAGGGCCGTTGAGATCGGATGCATCTTCAATTACCGACACTTCAAGGGTGCTGTTAACCTTAACATCTTCAGGCTTGTAGTATGAAAACGGCCACAGATCCCATACGTCAAAATACACACTCTTTCCCACCTCCGTGCTAACAGAGAAATCAATTTTATTTTGTGCAGTATTGAACAAATTGATAGTTAACGTATTATCCTCTTTAGGCAGGCTTGTCATGTTATACGGATACTTGTTCATACCCTGTGCAGGTGAAAATACGAGATTTACCGAAACAGTATCTCCTGCTATCATTGAAACCGCTTCATCCTTATTCATCAACCACTTAGGCTCTAGCGACATAGTACACTCGTCGGAAATCGCGACATCCTGATCTACCTGAAAGTACTTATTGTCAGAAGACTTTACATGAAGCTTATAGTCTAGTTCTTTAAAAGCCTCGGGGAGAAATTTATTTTCAAGCTTAACCTCAATAGGGACACCCTGCTCAACATCATAATAGGCCAAATTGACATCCTGCGACTTAGGAAGATCCAAAAGCAGGCTATATACAATAATATTCTGTCCAGTTATGACGTGAGGGTCGATATATATGAACTTAGTACACATGTCGTCCTCTGCATACTGCTCTATGACCTCGTTTTCTGCCGACTTAGTAAGCGCAAAATAAAACAGATAGACATCATTACTATTCAAAGCCGCACATAGGTCATTTCCTGTGACATATTTATCAAAAGCCTGCTGATCATCCGCCCAGTCACTTCTTCCATCCGAAAGGAACTCTATGATGTTACGCTTGCCATGCGCCAGGTGGTTATTAACCACATCGCGAAGAGGATCATATAGTTTTGTCTGAGTAGTCTTTCCATTCTGAACGTCCTCATATCCGGTTTCATCAGCTTTTCCGACCCAAAGCTTCGGAAGCTGGTATCCGTTCACAAAATCAATCAGCTGCTTCTTACCCTGCTCATCGGCAAAGGCTTCTCTCATGTCCTCAAGAATCAAACGGTGCTGAAAAGGAATAATGACAATCTCAGTATTCTTATCATAAATTCCCGTGATATCTTCGATTATGGCCTTTTTGACCTCTTTCCATATATTTTCTGTTTTAACCTTGACTCCTGACTCATCAATGTAAGATCCCTGTCCCTGCATCGACCAAGTCACATCCCAGACATATATTCGACGGATATCCTGTGCCAAAGCACCGAAAACACCACTTAAAAGAAACAGGAGGGAGAAGCCCACCTCTAAAGATTTCTTCAATAAAAAATTCATATTCGTAAGTTGAAGGTTAACAGCCTACAAATTTAGCAAAATTTATTTACGCAACAAATAATAGCTTGGATTTTGGAGGGCGGAAAAGCATGGTAGGCTGAAAATCAAAAATAAAGGAAGGTACATAAATGGACACGCAAATCCCTTACAGTCAGCAAGATATCTAGTAATACGGTGGGTCAAAAACACCCACCGTATTACTAGATATCTTGTTGACAATCAACTAGTTGAATGTCAATAAACAACGGCTACTTTCTCAGCGCTCGGACCAGCTCCGGAATCAGAAGGACCGGAGAGGTGACCAGAAGAAGCAGACCCCAGTCTGCGGCATGGAGCGGCGCAACATCGAAGAAGTTGCCCAGAACGTTCACAATGAGGATCTGGCCGAAGATGATCACAGCTGCGATGAGATAGAAGCTCATTGTACTGCGTTCTCCGGAGAACAGGGACCCGAAGAAAGTTCTTCCTGAACGGAACTGCTTGGCATTGAACATATTCCAGAACTGCAGCATCACAAAGAACGTGAAGAAGATTCCCATCTCGTAAGGAGTCAGTTCTGTGCTTGTATGACCTATCGTACCCGACAGCCCGGCAACAAGCGTATCCCATTTCAGAAGCTGACTGACGCTCGTCACATCAATGTGCAGCATTATCTCCCACAAGAAGATCAACAGACCGAAGAACAGCAGGCCGCCGAAGAAGATCCTCTTGATCATGCCACGGTCTATGATATGGCTGTTCGGATCGCGCGGTTTGTCATCAAACACCTTCGGGTCGGCAGGAAGCGAAGAAAGAGCCATCGCCGCGAAAGTATCCATGATCAGATTCACCCACAGCATCTGAGTGACCGTCAGAGGTGACTCTACGCCTATGAACGCACCGAAAAGAACAAGGATGCAGGCACACACGTTGATGGTCATCTGGAACAGAATGAAACGTCTGATGTTCAGATACAGAGATCGTCCCCACAGGATTGCCTTGTTGATGCTGACAAAGGAGTTGTCCAGGATTGTGATGTCGCTGACTTCCTTTGCGCGTGCGGTTCCATCGCCCATGGAGAGTCCTACCTGCGCCTGCTTGAGGGCCAGAGCATCGTTGGTCCCATCGCCTGTCACCGCCACGACCTCGTTATTCTGCTGCAGGAGTCCCACCAGACGTGCCTTGTCCTCAGGACGGGCACGTGAGAGAATCCTCAGAGTCCTGATAACTTCAAGAGCTTCTATATCCGACATTGCGGCAAACTCCTGACCAGAAAGGGAGAACGGCTTCTCACCATCATCAAACAGTCCGATTTCCATACCGATCTGCTCAGCCGTTGCAGCCACATCACCGGTCACCACGATGACACGCACTCCGGCACGCTTACGGCAAGTCTCGATGGCCTCCTTGACACCTGGACGCACAGGGTCCGCGATACCGACGATTCCGCCAAACTGAAGGTCGTCATCCACCCCATCCCTCTGATATGCGAAGGCAAGCGTTCTGAGCGCACGGCCCTGATACTCCTTCAACTGCGCTTCAATCTGCGCAGCCTCATCATTCATAAGCGCCCCGGAGCACATCCTGAGCACATACTCAGGAGCACCCTTTATCAGTCTGATCTGAACACCGGTCTCTTTCTCACGTGCTACGACCTCCATATATTTGGTCTGCGTGCTGAAAGGAACCGAGGAAATTATCTCATACTTATCACGCAGCGTCCTATAGTCAACACCGTAGTCCTTGTCAATCCATCTGAGAAGCGCACACTCGGTAGGATTACCGATGGCCTGTACCGAACCATCCTCCATCAGGGAGAGGTCTGCTGTGGAATTGACTGCTACGTTGGTCACGATCAGATCCTCATCACATGAAAATTTCTTGTCAAGAACCGTCATCTGGTTCATGGTCAGAGTTCCGGTCTTATCGGTACAGATGACCGTAGTGGCACCCATGGTCTCACAGGCATGTAGCTTACGCACCAGGTTCTTCTCCTTGAGCATCTTGCGCATACTCAGGGCAAGTGAGATTGTCACGCTCATCGGAAGGCCCTCAGGCACAGCTACAACTATCAGGGTGACTGCAATCATCACAGAATGCAGGAAATACTCAAAGAAGTGAAGCCAGTCCATCACCCCTTCCGCACCAGGCCCGAATCCGAAGTAATAGATCATCCTGCCGATGACTATCAATGCGGCAAGAATGTAGCTGACCTTTGTTATAAGGCTTCCCAGATCTCCCAGCTGCCTGTTAAGAGGAGTCTCGACCTCCTCGCTTTCACGCATCTTGATGGCACCCTTGCCCTCTTCGGTATCGATTCCGACTGCGGTGACCTTGTAGAGGCAGAAGCCCTCGAGAATAATGGAACCACGCAGAAGAAAATTTGCCTTGTAGGCGGCATCCTCCCCAGACATGGCCTCATCCGAATATTTCATGACATACGGTTCACCGGTAAAGGCAGATTCATCTACTCGGAGTTCATCTGCCAGAAGAATGTCGCCATCGGCCGGAACCTCATCACCACCTTCAAGGCGGACAATATCCCCGACAACCACATCTGCCCTCTTGACTGTAACCAATCTTGCTTTTCCGCCATCCGTCTTCTTTCTGATGACCTTTACAGGTCTGTCATCCTTGACCTGATTGAGCACATCGAACTCCTTCTCAGCCTTGTTTTCAAAGATGAATCCCAGACCCGTGGACAGAAGTATGGCTAGAAGAACTCCTGAAGGTTCGAAGAAGAGTTTCGGATCATGCGAAAGGTGGAACTCATAGGCCGTAACAGCACATGACAAAACCAGAATGACCAGAAGAATTATGATGAGAGGATCCTTGAACTTGTCAAGATAGCGGAGCCATACGGAACGTTTAGGCGGCATCGGAATGATGTTCATACCACGTCCCTGAGTGACCTCAGAGGATGTTTCCGAAAGGCCCTGCTTCCAAATATGATAGTTATCTGCCATAATTTTGAAATTTAAGACGGGCAAATATCAAAATTATAGCCGGGACTTCTGCAAAGAATCCAAACGTTTGGAAAATTACAGCAGATTGTTCCAGAGAACGGATGCCACAAGATCCTGCAAACTGCCGTCAGGCATTTCAATCAGGAATTTGGAAAGGCTTACAGGCACTCTGTATATCTTCATCTGTGAATCGAATGTAATCGAAAAGTCCGACAATCCGGACAGTTTTTCAACATCGCCAAAGCCCTTGTTGATATAATGCTTGAGAGCGCTGCGATAGTGGAAGATCTTCTCGATATAGTCAAGGAACTTTATGTTTTCCGTATCCTTGGTAGAGATTGCCGAATAGATGGTAATGGCGTTGTAGATCAGTAAGGAAACCTCAGTCCCCTCCTTATGGAGGAAGGACTTGAAGGAACTCAGATTGAATATACCATCGCAGAGATAATCTTTCCGGTCCGTTCTTCTGAGCTGTTCAAGAGCTTCATCAAACAGGTGCTGCGGGATTCCGGTCTCGCCATACTTAAGCAGGAGAAGATAGAATGTGCGGGCCTGTGGAGAAGACTCGAATACAACAGGTGAACGCTGGGCATCCTTCAGACAGAACTCGTATTTCGCATCCAGAACCACATGGCTGACGGTCTTAGCTTCCGAACTGAGATAATCACAGAGGATCTTGTAGCAGCCTTCATATGATATCGGATTTCCCTTCTTGTCAAAATTGGAGACGAACTTGTATATGCGCCTCTTGACATCCTCGCTGAGATCCAGGACAAAGAAATCAACAGCCTTGGCAAGATTGTTATCATCGTCGAGGTAGTAGCTGTCACGGATCTTCAGCATAAGGAAAGAATGGGAGCCTATCGTCTCCGGGGAGATATTATAGCGCGACAGAAGGAAATAGTAGAACTCCTGAGGGTTGAAGGAACCCTCCTCCATATCATCTGAAGATGCGACTGCAGACGGCACAAGATATCTCATTGCCAGTTTCAGAAGAGAGGAATTTGCCTTTTCCCCTAATCCCCCGGAGGCGTTCATTCCTCCAATGGCATCAGGCAGATAGAAAAAATCAAGCCCCAGATCATTGAACGCCTTGGTTATCAGAAGCCGGTCATACTTGTCATCAAAGACCATATGGGCCGGTGCCGAAGGTGTATCCTCCAGATACATGATCTGCTTCTTTGAGGTTTCGTCCATCACGTTGGAGGCAGAAACCACATTACACCAACCTTTTGACCCGGCAGCGATCGACATCTTCACCGAGGTAAGAAGAATATTCTCCTCATAATCGATATCGTTATCCACACACATGATCTGATTCATCAGACCGACCACAGCAGATGCAGCCTCCGCATCCAGATCCTTCAAGGCCTCGATGGCCTGCTGCAAAGTGATGTAATGGATGCCGTCCACATCCTGCTGGGAGAGACCGAACTGATTCTGAAGCTGGGTCAGAACAGCCACTTCCTCTCCAAAAATCTGGTTGTCGGCCTTGATCAGGTCGACAGCAAGCCTCAACACCGAGAGCTTGTGCATATAGGACAGACCTAATCCTGAAATATCTTCAATCATATTGTTCTGGTCTTTTTTCTAAGCCACTCGGCAACATCCTGTGGCAGATTTGGTGACAATGTGCGGTATACTCTTTCGTTATAGGAGTTAAGCCATGCAAGCGCCTCAGGGCCAAGCAGTTCAGGAAGTACGGCCGACGTGTCTATATGACAGAGGGTCATGGTCTCGAATTCCAGCCAGTCCCCGAATTCGGACACTCCTGCCTCGCGGCACAGGACAAGGTTTTCATGGCGCACTCCATGCATCCCCTCACGATATATAGCAGGCTCATTAGAGATAAGCATACCAGGGAGAAGAGGCTGAGGGTTGTACTGATATCTGATGGACTGCGGACCTTCGTGCACGCAGAGGTAATAGCCTACCCCATGCCCGGTTCCATGTCCGAAATTACGTTTTGCCTTCCACAGAGGCATACGCGCAAGGGCATCCAGCTGACAACCGGCCGTTCCCCGCGGGAACACCGCCATCGACAGATCTATCATTCCCTTGAGGACCAGAGTATAATCCTCCTTCTCAAGGAACGTGCAATCGCCCATAGGGACCGTGCGTGTAATATCTGTCGTACCTGTAAGATATTGTCCGCCGGAATCCGTAAGATAGAGCCCGTGCTGCTTTATGACCGCCGAATCATGCCGAGGAGTCGAATAATGCGGAAGCGCTGCAGAAGGTCCGTAAGCTGATATGTTCTCGAAGCTTCCGCCTCTGAAACCGGGTATCTCCGCCCGGATTGAGGTCAGCATCATTGATGCCTCCCACTCGGTCACTTCCCTGCCGGAAGCGACCTCATTTTCCAGCCAGTAAAGGAATTTCTCCATCGCCACACCGTCATCCACAAACGTCTGTCTCAGATGTCCGATCTCATCAGGAGTCTTCACCGCCTTCTCCAGAACTACCGGCGAAGTGCCGCAGATCACGCTTCCCGACGGGAAGGACTCCAATATATAATTGTATATGTGAGAATTCAGCGTAGCAGGATCCACGAATATCGTTCCGTCATATTCTCCAGCGCCGTCATCTGAAAGTCCCCCAAAGATCTCATCATAAGCCCATATCTCCACTCCGTCGGATTCGAGCTCACTGAAACTGTCCCATGTATCAGCATCATCCATATCGGGCTTCCGTGCAAACCAACGGACATAATCCTGAGAGACAAGAAGATACGATATTACGAGAGGATTATAATCGATGTCAGATCCTCTGACATTCAGCAGCCATGCAATCTCATCAAGCGAAGAGAGAAGGGCCTTATCATATCCATGAACAGCCATCCATTCACGGATCCAGGCTATCTTTTCTGAACGGAACCGGCCTCCGAAACACTCGACGTCCAGCGTAGTTATGGGAGTTACCGGACATTCAGGACGATCGGTCCAAAGTTCTTCGAGCAGATCAGGGACATCCACCACGACTCCATTCTCTCCTAATGCCTGCTTAAGTTCACTGACAGCTGCAACATTCTGGCAAAGGCCGTCCACAGCCACAATTCCTGCATTGGCATCAGACAGCCACTCCGGAATACCTACGGCACCGGGAACGCGTGTCTTATGCAGCTGCCCTCCGGTTGCTCTGAGCTGATTTTCTGCCTGGATGAAATATCTTGAATCCGTCCATAATCCGACATGTTCCTCAGTAACGACCACATCGCCGGCCTCTGCCGTAAAACCGATGAGCCATTCCACCTGACGCCATCTTGGAGCCGGATACTCACTGCTGTGAGGATCGCTGCCGCCTAT
This sequence comes from Candidatus Cryptobacteroides sp., assembly GCA_045539015.1. GTDB lineage: Bacteria > Bacteroidota > Bacteroidia > Bacteroidales > UBA932 > Cryptobacteroides. The sequence continues at coordinate 29,273 of JAZQEN010000059.1, read as the reverse complement.
GACTACAGCATCCCATCCGTTTCTGGCCATCATAGCTCTGAGAGCTCTGACCCTGTCTGCATATACGTTATCCATACCGCAAAATTTACAACCTACAATATTACGGATTTTTTAATACAAATGAAATATTACAGCGCAGAGATGACCGCATCCGAAATAAAGAAGCGCGACTCCGGAATACGGATCATCCCACCCGGGCAACGCTCCAGATTTCCCGAAGACAGGGCTTCAGACACGACAGAAGGGTCACAATGCCCCATCAGGAAGCTTTCCGGAAGTCCCGCTGAAGTCCGCAGGCCCAGCATGACATGTTCCAGAGCCAGCTGCTCAGATGTAAGGACCTCATGTTCCACCACCTGTGAAAAATCCCCGGACGAAGCTGCCCCCAGATACGACGCGATATCCGGTTTATTCCATTTTCTCATATGAACCGGATTTCCGGATATGTCAGTTTTTAGGAAACTATGAGCCCCAGGCCCCAGGCCTACATAAGGAACATGGCTCCAATAGGCACTGTTATGGACCGCCTCATAGCCGGGCTGAGCGAAATTGGATATCTCATAATGGTTATATCCAGCCGCCTTGAGTTCGGAGCACAGAATATCGTACTGACGGCTGCAGAGGTCATCTGCCGCCTCTTCCCAAACGCCTTTTGCAACAAGAGAGGCCAGGGCACTCCCCGGCTCCACCGAAAGCTGGTAAGCGGAAACGTGCTTGGGAAGGACTCCTTTTCCGGAAATATCCAACGCCTGGGACAGGGTGCCCCGCCATCGGTCGTCAGAGAGTTGCGGAAGGCCGAAAATAAGGTCGATGCTTATATTTTCGACTCCTGCATTTTCCAGAATGCCATATGCGCGGCGGGCTGCTGCAGCATCATGGCGGCGGTTCATCCACTTGAGTATCCCGTCATCAAAGGACTGCACTCCCATGCTTATCCTGTTCACGCCCAACTTCAGAAGTCCCTCGACATAAGCCTCCCCCTTTTCAGTGATATCCTCAGGATTGACTTCGACCGTAAACTCCTCGAAATCACAGTCCAGACCCACTTCCCGCAGCGCTTCGACCAGACGGGCAAACACAGAAAGGGGCAGCACCGATGGGGTGCCGCCTCCTATGTATAGAGTATTGACATCGTCATTGAATTCATCCCTGCGCTCCCTCACCTCCCGGCAGAGGGCATCGGCATAGATTCCGAACTTCTTCTGCTCATCACTGACGCACCTTGAAGCAACCTCCGAATAGAAGTCACAATAGGTGCAGAAGCTTCTGCAGAATGGGACATGTACGTAAATCACGGATTATCTCAGAATCATTTCTGTTGTTCCAAGGAGAGACTTGGCAGTATATGCTTCCACACTGTACACTCCCTTAGTGAATTCAGGAATATCATTGAGGTAAATTCCAAGATCGACTGCTGCGCCCTGATAATCAACCTCACGGGATGCAGAGCAGTTCATCACCTCTCCGTTATACTCGAAGGTCTTCTGTACTCCATTCATGAGCAGGAATCCTTCAGGATCCTTGATGCGGATATATACTGTCACAGGGCCCTTTTCTGCAAGATCGTTCTCTCCAAGGGTCAGGGTAGTAAGGAGGTATTTTGTCCTGCTGCTCCTGTCTGTAACCTTATCCGATCCGTTATATGCCTCTGTCTTGAGACCATAAGCCTTGAGTACGGCTCCCGCGCTGACCTGACCTGTAAGATTCTCCACGGTCTTTGTCAGCTCTGCAGCCTGTTTCTTGCTTGCAGCAGCCTCCTTGCGCGCAGATGCTGCCTCTTTGGTCAGCTTTGCATTGAGATTCTGAAGGGAGTCGATCTGCACGATGTATCCCTTCATGATTGTTCTCAGGGTACCGAGTTCCTTCTGATACTGTCTGATTGTAGCATTGCTGATCTGACGTTCCTTCTGAAGCTTGTCCATAAGAAGTTCCACCTCGATTCTTGAAGAATCCAGCTGCATGCTGATGGTGTCATACTGGACAGACAGGCCCGAATATGCATCCTGAAGGTCAAGCAGGTCCTGCATGCTTGCAGCGAGTTCCGCCTTGCGCTCCTCAAGCTGAGTCTTGTTCTGGGAGTTCTGTCGATAAATATATATCAGAGCTCCGGCCAGCACCAATGTCAAAACGACCAAAGCTATAAGCATGTACTTCTGCTTCTTGTTTCCAGAGTCCTGTTCCTCTGTGTACTTCAAATCTTCCATTGTATTTATTTTGGATTGTTATTATTCGCAATATGGCCGCAAATATAGCAAAATATCGGATTTTTCTTACCTTTGTTCCGTTAATAAAGCCGCGGGAAAGCGGCATGCAAATATAAAGCCATGAAATATCTTGTACGAGCGATCAAATACTTTTTCTACTTTGCCTTCCTTACAACAGCCGTCGTCCTGATTCTTGTCTATACCGGAATGGCAGAGGGTGACATCAACAGCCTTTTCAATGGCGGATATGACGCATTGTGGAAAATTGCCGCTTTCTTCATCCTTGTCGCTGCCGTCTATCCTAAGGTCGGCTTCATCAACCGCCACCTCTACATCAACCCGTCAAAGGATATCATGCCGCAAATGGAAGAAATCATGCGCGAGCGCAGATATGTACTGGAAAGCCGGACAGAGTCCCGGATGACCTTCCGCGTCAAGGGGGCCGGCAGCCGTCTTGTAAAGATGTACGAAGACAGAATAACTCTGACCAGAACGGCAGACGGTTACCATATGGAAGGACTGCGCAAAGATGTTCTCCGAATCGCCTCTGCCCTGGAATACAGATTCAGAGACGATCAGGAATAATTACTGCTGATGGGAATCCAGCATCTTCGCCGCTTCGCAAAGGGCTTCGTAGAAGTCCTCTCCGAAATATCTCTCTATAGGTTCGCGTAGGAATTCATATACGCGGATCTTTTCTTTTTTACCCTTGGCAAAGGCATCCTGGCAGATATGCCAGCGGTGGAGGTTGAGCGCTCTGGTGCCATTGCTGAGCTGGGTTATGCGGATAGGATAAAGCCAGCAGGAAATCGGCTTGCGGAAGTCACCCTTGCCCTGGAACCAGCAGCGTTCCATGGAGCAGAAGCAATTGCCTTCCTCATCAAAAAGGGTGTAGGCACATTCCTCGCTTCCCGGAACAAGAGGCGTAACCATATCTCCGTCAACATCAATCTCATAGAAGCCTTTTGCAGCTACAGCTGCACGTCCCTCGTCTGACATAAGAGGAGAGAAGATATGATAGTTCTTCTCTATTGCCTCAGCTTCGCATTCCTCCATCGGGGCACCGCTGTCACCTATGACACAGCAGCAGCCCTTGCACTTTTCATAATCACATGCAAAATACTCTGTAAGCACCTCTTCAGACACGAGGCAGTCATCAATCTGGATTATTGTTCCGTGGTACATGATTCTATTCTTTTACTATATATTCTATTCTGCTTCCTTCAAGCAATGCCCCGAACAAGTCATTCACATCAGACGCCGAAAGCGAATCTATGACGCCGGCATAGCCGGAAGTGAAGTCCTTCCCGTCCAGGTGACGGAGAGATACAGCCTTCAGCCAGTACTCCGGCTCCTGCATCTTCAAGGCATATTTATGTTTCAGATATTCCTTGAGGGCCTTGAGATATGTCCCATCAACATTTTCTTCTGCCAGACCGGCAAGCACCCGGCGCACTTGAGTCAGAGCCGGATTCTGATCCGCTCCCGTAATCTCTATCATCATGCTGTATCTCTCACGAGGATAGATATCTGCAGCATGTCTGACCCGCACGACAACGCCCGGCTCAGAGAAGATGTCCTGGAGACGATGCTCCACAAGGATCGTCGCCAGATCGGCGGCAAAATAATTCTTTGCTGTCATGACAACCGGAGCAGATACAGCCACCACCAGCGCATCTCTTTTCCCAGGTGCCATGATTGTGGAACTTCCCGACAGGGGCTGGTACTGCACTACCGGGCGTTTGAAGGCAAATGTCTTTGTCCTGAATCCGCCCACATACATCTGCAGCGTCTTTTTCAGGACAGACTCGTCCATATCTCCGACCAGAACCAGAACACCATCGTTCATTTTCGCGGTCTGCTCCTTCATGAAGGCATCCGCCTTGACAAGAGTCGATGATGACAGCCCTCCCTCCGACTTATGGGAAGAATATGAATATCCGGGGCACATGATACTGTCAATAGCTGCCCTAAGATCCCTTACGCCGCCCTTGGCATGTTTCAACCTTATTTCTTCACACCTTGTGTAGTAGGAAAACTCCGCAGTATCGGGACGGGACTCATTGGCAAGCGCCAGCAACGTCCTCATCAGCAGTTCCACATTGCGGTCCTTGACTCTACCGGATATGATCGTATTAGACAGATTGACCCGCGTATCCATCGTAAGCCCGGACATCCTGAGCATATCGGTAACTGCTCCGCGTTTCAGCCCTGATATCCAGAAATCCTCCAGACAATCCGATATATATGCACCCTCACCGGGATTGAGGCCGTCTATTGCAGCATACCCTCCGTTCAAAGAAAGGGAATAATACAGGACACGGTCAGTAGGCATCTTCTTGTAGACCACCTTGAAGCCGTTTGCAAATGTCCACATGATTCCTCCCGAAACCGGATCCTTTCTGGCAGAGACCTTTGTCTTGAGTCCGGCAGCAGGAAACGCCACGATATCGTGCGTATCACACATTGCAGATTGCACAGCCGGCACAGTCGAAAGGCTGTCGGCCTCCAGAAGAGCCGAGGTTATAGCAGAGAACATATTCAGATTGACAGAATCCGCAACTTCCTTGGATCCGAAGAATGAAAAACGCTCCTGAGGACCAGACAAAGCGCTATTGTACAAAAACGCGTTTCTGCATAAAGCCACATATTCCGAATTATCCTTGTATTCATGTCCTGCATCAGATGCCAGACGGCTCATGAATCCTTCTTCGGCCAGAAGCAGATCATCGATCCGGACACCCTGACTGTCAATCAGAGCCAGAATTCCTGCCGCCGTACGTTCAGCGACTGCTGCATTTTCCTCAGAAACTGTCACCGAGAATGTAAACGCCTCATCAGAAAACCCGGTCCTGCTGCCTCTATGCCTGAATGAAACATCAGCAACAGGAATATCAAGGCGCTGCAGCTCACTTCTCAAGTATCTGCACAGAACTATATCCAGCTGTCTGACAGCCTTGTCATATATGGCAGACTGAACGGTATTCATATACTGATGGGGAGTACGGGGGGCATGCCACTTGAAACTTACTGTCGACAGTCCTTTCAAGGTATCGGAACTCACCTCACATCTCACTCCACTATCGCCACTCCACTCGTATTCCGGCTGGGGCTGAGGGTCGGACGCAGGTATCATATAGGACATGTATCTCAATTTCTTCAGAATCTCGGCAGAAACAACGTCACCACTGACTATCAGCGCCATATCTGCCGGCGTCTTTGCAGCCGCCACCATCTTCATCGCCTCGATAAGAGTGGAATCCGCAGCCTCGCCAGATACCGTGACGTTTCTGAACTGGCTTACGATGTCGTTTCCGAAGTAATCCCTCCTCAACAGAACCACGTCTGCAAAGCCCTTTTCCGAAGGATTCGCTACCACATAACATGACAGTCCGTCAGGTAGGATTTCCTGTTTTACCGACGGATCAGAGGGCATCAACGGAAGAGTCTGAGCATGAACAGACACAGTCCAGATGATACTTATTACCGATAATATTCTATATATTATTGTGGTTTTCATGCTTTTTCGTATACATAACTGCAAAAATAACACTTTTTTTTCCTAATTTTGCGCGGATACCCCTTTATAAGGTAAAATTGCCCCTATTAAGACAACTGAAGATTATTAACATAAATAACAAAAGAACAATGAAGAAGATCATCATGTTTTTTGCAGCTGTCGCTATGACAGCAGGAATTGCATCGGCACAGGACATCAATGCTGTAATCGAGATCTGCAACAACGCAGGTATGGAGCTCGAAATGGGAAACAAGGAGGCTGCTCTCGGATACTACCAGGCTGCTCTCACAGAGGCTGAAGCTCTCGGCGAAGCCGGATATGAGATTTCAGAGAACTGCAAGGCAATGATTCCTGCACTTATGGTTTCAATCGGAAAGGACTATACGGATGCAAAGCAGTATGATGCTGCAACAGACATGTTTGCAAAGGCTGCTGAGGCTGCCGCACTTTATGGCAACACAGAGAAGGCAGACGAGGCTAACGCCCTTATCACACAGGTAAACATGCAGAAGGCTAACGCTGCTCTCAAGGCAAATGACTACGCTACTGCAATCGCAGTTTACGAGCAGATTCTTGCAGCTGACCCTACCAACGGAATGGCAGCCCTCAACATCGGACAGGCTTATTCTGCCAGCGGAGACCTCGCAAAGGCTGAAGAGGCATTCGTCATAGCTGCTGCCAACGGCAAGGAGAAGACAGCAAACAAGCAGCTTTCAAACATCTACGTAAAGAAGGCTGCGGCCGCTCTCAAGGAGAAGAAGACACAGGAAGCTTTCGACTTCGCCGTAAAGTCAAACGAATACCTTGAGAACGCGACTGCAACAAAGGTTGCAGGTCAGACTGCCGCCGCTCTAGGAAAGACAGCTGAGGCTCTCTCATATCTTGAGAAATATGTAGAGCTCGCACCGAACGCAAAGGACGCTAACCAGATGAGATACAACATCGCAGCCATGGCTCAGAAGGCTGGCGACAAGGAGAAGGCAAAGACCTACTACCAGCAGGTGCTTACAGACCCTAAGTTCGGTCCTAACGCACAGAAGCAGCTCGACGCTCTTAAATAATCAGAATGAGACAGCTTGAACTGCTTGCTCCGGCAAGAGACGCAAATATCGGCATCGCAGCAATCGACTGCGGTGCCGATGCTGTGTATATCGCCGGTCCGCAGTTCGGAGCTCGTCAGGCAGCGGGAAATGAGATTGAGGAAATCCGCCGCCTATGTGAATATGCCCACAGATTCGGAGCCAGAATCTTCGTCACCCTGAATACGATTCTTTATGACGACGAGCTGGATGCAGCCTATAGGCAGATGCTAGCCCTTCAGGATGCCGGAGCAGATGCCATCATCGTCCAGGACATGGCCATAGTAAAGATGGTGGAGCAGTCAGAAGGCGAAATACATATCCCGCTTCACGCATCGACACAGTGTGCCATAAGAACACCGGAGCAGGCCGCTTTCCTCGAAGGACTGGGCTTTTCAAGGCTCATTCTTGAAAGGGAGCTCTCCCTGGATCAGATCCGCGCAATACGGGAAGCCGTAAGCTGCGAACTGGAATTCTTCGTACATGGCGCTCTGTGCGTATGCTACAGCGGACAGTGCTACCTGTCTGAGAAGATTGCAGGCAGGAGTGCAAACAGAGGTGCATGCATACAGGCTTGTCGCTCGCTGTATGACCTTGTCGATGCATCTGGAAAAGTCCTCGCCAGAAACAAGGCATTGCTGTCCCTGAAGGACTACAACCTGCGCAACCGTCTGGAAGAACTTGCCGAGGCCGGCATAACCTCATTCAAGATCGAGGGACGCCTTAAGAATGAATCCTACGTCAGGAATGTGGTCCGCGACTACTCCATCGGAATAGATGAAATCCTGGCAAAACATCCACAGAAGTATGTCAGAGGCTCTTTCGGCAAGGTGAACGGGGGATTCGTTCCTGACACACGGAAGACCTTCAACAGGGGCTATACCGAACTGTACCTGGACGGCATGCGCGGAAAATGGGCAAGCATGGATGCAGCAAAGTGCATGGGGGAAGAAATCGGAACCGTTCTGACATTGAACAGGGACAAATCAATGCTGACTGTCAGGACAGCTGCCAGAGATATCGTTCTGAACAACGGTGACGGATTCTCCTTCATAGCCAAGGACTCTACCGTCTGCGGATTCCGCGGAGACGTCTGCGAAGGGAATACCATCAGGTGCAAAAGCAACCAGTCTCTCTATGTTGGCGCCAGATTGTTCCGCAACATCAATTACGCCTTCGAAAAAGAGCTGGAAAGAAACAGATGCACAAGAGAAATATCCGTAGGCGTATTCCTGTCGTTCCGCAAGGCGGATGGCAGATGGCGACTGCATGCAGATGCCATATCTGAAGACGGCAGGGAGGTAAAACACACTGTCGATGCCGGAGACCAGGATGCTCAGAATCTCCAGCGCATGGAAGAAATGATCAAAGGGCAGCTGAGCAAATCCGCCGGCATATACAGATTCCACGTTACTGGCCTGGACATCTCCCAAGGTCTTCCGTTCATGTCTGCAGGTTCACTAAACGCTGTACGAAGAGATCTGGCCGATATATTGGACAAGGAAAAATGCAATAGAAGAGACCTCCTTTGGCGAAGAATTGATACAGAGTTATCGAACGAGCATATGATAAATGCGCCAAAAGAGATCTCATATAAATACAACGTTTCAAACAAACTGGCAGAGGAAGCATATATTCAAAGTGGAGCGTCCGGGATAGAGCCGGCATATGAACTGACCCATAGGAACGGGGCCGAACTGATGCGTACAAAATACTGCATCAGATATGAGTTGGGGCTATGTCCTGTCCATCAGGGGACCAGAAACAGCGGTCCTCTTTTCCTGCTTAACAACGGCCAGCGTTTCGCTCTGCACTTTGACTGTAACCGCTGCGAAATGACAGTCACCGACGCTAATACTCCTGAACCTCAAAAGTAAGGTCTACATCTCCGAAATGTCCCGGCATTCCGCTGTTTGCCTCAAGCCAGTCCCACGCCAGGCGTCCTCGCCAGACTATGTCATCATACACCCTGACAGGCAGATTAAGCTCGATTCCATAGCTTTTGGACGCTATCCTCACCAGAGCCGTACACTTCCAGCCAGTCCAGGAGCCTCCGTCATCTTCTGTGATTATACATGCACAATGGGTCATCTGGTCTGTCCAATCAGACACCAACATGGCATCAAATGGAATATTCTCTCCGATCTGTCCTCTCCTGACTACCACAACAAAATCGATCACGCTTGGATTATACAGACGCAGTTCTGCCTCTGTCGAGGCTGTAAAACCTTCCAGCGCACCCACCTTGACGAAAAATTCAGACGCTCCTGCAAACCAGCAGTCATAACTCTTCTTAGCCTTGAACTTTCTGAGAATAAGGGCTTTGCCCATGGGTTCCGATTTTGTTTGAGCCTGAGGTGATATAATGATCTCTCCTCCGCCATCACCCCAGGAAGGGTCTTCTTTTCTAAGCATCTCCAGGGTCCTGAAATCAGCATCCGAATTTCTGTTGACCACCCACACAGGGGTTCCCTTTGCCATCTCCTCATCAACAATGACCTCTTCAACCAGCCTCTTTCCATCCTCACCGGTAACGAGCCTGTAACCCGTATTCACCTCAGACTCATCTTCCGGATCGAAGGTGATTACCGGCAGGTCTTCTCCGTCCCAATTTTCCGAATACGGCCAGTAGATCTGAATATCCGACGTCATAAGTTCCTCCAGCCAGCGTTCCGGATCTATCGCCTTCCCGCCCGACTTTGTCGGCGCTGCGCTGCGGACATGCTCTGCGATCAAAGAACGGAGCGGCTTTTCATATATGTCTCCGGATCTGGTGGTTATATCCTCACCAACACCTGCTCCCGGACTGTCAAAAAGCATCCCCATGGTATACTCTTCATCATATCCATTTGAAGATGAGGAAGTTACCGCAGAGTAAACCTCCTCAAGATGGTCCTGTCCGATAGGTATTGCGGCAAGTACTTCCGCTACCTCATGAAGGGCAACATAATCTTCTGTACCGACATGCTTTGCAGGATCATCATCCAACGCCTCACAGGAAGCTGCCAGCACCACCGGCAGCATTCCCCAAATTAATCTGTAAAATCCTCTCATAATCATTAGGTTTAATTTATCGCCTGCAAAGTTCCGAAGACTTATCCGCGTAAAAAAAAGTTACGCGGATAAAGTTAAAAATCGCCCCCGGAGTGCACTCCAAGGGCGATCAGCATGCCGAAATTTGTTTGAATTTTATAAAAATTCAAACAAATTTTCATTGTATGTCAGGGCTCGACAGGGGTTTGACGAATGTCACAAAGCGATCCCTGCCGCTTAGATCCTGTATGGTTTCCACCTCATCAAAGCCATTAGAGAGGAATACTTCTTCCGTTTCAGGAGCAAGAGCTTCGTTTATCTCCACAATTCCGAAACCTCCCGCCCGCAAGAACTGCTGCGCCCACCCTGCGACTGCACGGTAGAAAACAAGCGGATCATCATCAGACACAAAGAGAGCAAGATGCGGCTCATGGTCAAGCACATTCGCTCTCATCAGGGCCTTCTCGGATTCCATTACATATGGAGGATTGCTCACGATGACATCATATGATCCCGACATCTCATAAGGCTCATTCAGCACATCCCGCTTGAGAAAGGATGGGGCCTTTGCACCTGCTGCAGCCATTTCATCCGAAAATTCCTGACCTGCGGCAATCCGCAATGCTCCTTCGGACACATCCACTGCCGTGACATCCGATCCCGGAAGTTCAAGAGCGAGAGTCCATGCTATGCACCCACTGCCGGTGCACATATCCAGGACACGACAGTCCTTCCGGAATTTCTCCCTGTCAATTACGGTCCGGCACAGCATCTCCGTCTCAGGACGAGGAATCAGGACATCTGGAGTAACCTTGAATTCCCGTCCATAGAAATAGGCCTTGCCCAGCACATATTGCATCGGTTCGCCTGATGCCATGCGGGAAAAATCTCCCCGGACATGGCAGGCAGCCTCATCTGTCACGACATAATCGGGTTCAATGATATGGGTATGACGGCTGGTTCCAAGATGGTGTTCCAGACAAGAATAAACCATCTCGCGCGCCTCCCTTTCGGGATACATGGCCGAGATGGTATCTGTTCCTTCTCTGATAAGGTCTCTGAGAAACATTATGAATTTTCAATGACGGTGTTGAGGAAGTCTGTCATCGACAATCCTGCAGCGCGCACCATCTGAGGCACCAGCGAAGCGGAAGTCATTCCCGGGATTGTATTGACTTCCAGGAAATACAGACCTTCGTCTGAACTTATATAGTCCACGCGGACAAGTCCGGCGCATCCAAGATGCGAATATATCTTCTTTGAAACGGCCTGGATCTCGTCTCTGAGGGAATCAGGAATCTGAGCCGGGCAGACCTCTCTGCTATGTCCGTTATACTTAGCCTCATAGTCGAAGAACTCATTGTCGGTGAGAATCTCGATGACAGGCAAAGCCACATTCTCCTTACCATTATTATATACGGCACATGTGAGTTCGCGGCCTACGATCGCGGCCTCTGCAATAAGCATGTTTCCTTCCGAGAACGCGTAATCGACTGCCTTGTCAAAATCTTCTACGGCCTTGACTTTGGTGACGCCAAAACTGCTTCCGCCATCGGTAGGCTTCACGAACATAGGAAGTCCCAAAGTATCTGCTGCCTGCTGAGCCAGACCATCCGTCGATTCTCCTTTGCGGAGGGACATATCTGCAGCACATTTCACATAATCCACATCCTTGAGATAGGCCTTGCATGAGAACTTGTCAAAGGTGATCGCAGATACAAAAGCGTTGCATCCGCTATGAGGAACGCCCAGCATCTCGAGATAGCCCTGCATGAGTCCGTTCTCGCCAGGAGCTCCATGCTGCATTATGTAGGCAAAGTCAAACTTGACCTTGCATCCGCCTACAACGGCCGAAAAATCGGTCTTATCGATCACAGGACGCTCACCTTCCGGCAAAGCCACCCTTTCCTGTCCTTTGAGGCGATAGGCAACAACCGACCACGCTCCGAAGCGTGCAAAAACCTCATATACGTCGAACCTGCTTCCGTCAAGTTGGGAAGCTGTGAACTCCCCGCTTCTTACCGAAACCTCCCACTCAGAGGAATCACTACCGTAAATTACTGCTACTGATATATATTCCTTCATATACTATTCAAAATAATTCTCCATATCCTCTTCATATTCATCGACTGCAACCGGCTCCTCATCTCCTGACGCAACTGAAGATGAATCTGCTCCTGTACAACTGAGGTCGATGATTTCTCCTACCGGCACATCGAAGACGGTCTTGTCATAATACTGTATAAGTGACGGATCTTTCTGCACCTTCTGCATGAACAATCCCCAGATAGGGAGAGCTGATGCAGAACCTCCACCATTGCTGAGGGCCTGGAAATGGATCTGCTCGTTTTCAAATCCTGTCCACGCTCCGGCAGTGAGGTCCGGTGTATAACCTATGAACCATCCGTCGGCGTTATTGTTGGTCGTTCCGGTCTTGCCCGCGATCTCGCCAGGTAAAGCAAAGCGGCTTCTGAGCGCATATCCTGTTCCGCTGTTGACAACACCCTGCATCAGGTTAGCCATGAGGTATGCGGTCTGGTCGCTGATGGCCTCCTTCTTCTTTGTAGAGAACTCGGCAAGCACGTTACCGGAATTATCCTCAATCCTAGTCACAAATATCGGTCTTACATACACACCCTTTGACGGGAAGGTATTGTAAGCGGCAACCATTTCATAAAGAGACACGTTGGCAGAACCTACACAAAGAGGCGGAACAGGATCGAGGAAGCTTCCCACTCCCATCTTCCTCATCATCTCCACCATAGCCTCAGGTCCGTACTGCTTCATCAGGTATGCAGATATGTTGTTGGAACTCTTTGCCAGTCCCCATTTCAGGGTCACGATATTTCCTATATATTCATCCCTGTCGGTACTCTTCGGAGTCCAGACCTTGTCCTCTGAAATGATGAATGTCTGAGGCACATTCGCAACCTCGTCGCATGGCGACATTCCCTCCTGCATGGCGAGAGTGTAAAGGAAAGGCTTGATGGTAGAACCTACCTGTCTCTTGCTCTGACGTGCGTTGTCATACTGGAATGCCTTGAAGTCAGGGCCGCCGACATATGCCTTAATCTCTCCCTTGTCAGGGGTCATGGCGATGAATGAGCAGCGCATATGCTTCTTGTAATAGCGGATCGAATCGTCAGGAGTCATGACAGTATCCACATATGTCCTGTTCTTTCCATTCCATTTGAATACGTTCATCTCGACAGGCTGGGAGAAGGTCTTGTAGATCTCGTCATCGTTCATTCCCGAGCGCTTCAGATTACGGTAACGGTCACTGTCACGACGGGCCTGCTTCATGAGGCTGTTGACCGTAGACTTTTCCACATCATTGGAGAACGGAGCATTCCTCAAAGCCTTCAGACCACGGTCAAAACGTCCCTGAAGGTCTGCACCTATATGCTCCGCAACGGCTTCCTCCGCATATCTCTGCATCTTAGGGTTGATGGTGGTGTATATTCTGAGACCATCCCTGTATATGTCATATTTGCTGCCGTCCGGCTTCAGGTTCTTGTTCAGCCATCCGTATAGAGGATCTTCTGCCCACTGAAGGGAATCCACAACATAGTCCTCATACTGTCTGTATGAAGACCTCTTCGGCTCGGATGCGTTCATCGTACGCCTGAGCATATCCCTGAAATACAATGCACTTCCGGCAGTATGATCCTGGATTTCATATGAGAGTTCGATAGGTAGCGCCGAGATTGAATCTGCCTCATGTTCAGTAAGATAACCTGCTTTGGCCATCTGGGAGATGACAAAGTTCCTGCGGACGAGTGACTTATCAGGGTTAAGTGCCGGATTGTATCTTGTCGGCTTGTTGACCATTCCTACGAGAGTTGCACTCTCCTGGACATTCAGCTGATCGGGAGTCTTCCCGAAGAAAGTCTGGGCTGCTGCCTTTATACCATATGCGTTGCTGCCGAAGAACACCTGGTTGAAATACATAGTTATGATCTCATCCTTGGTATAGCTTCTTTCCAGCTTTACTGCAGTACCCCACTCCGTAAGCTTGATTCCAAGCATCTTCTTAATTTTCTGGAACTTTCCCAGATCGGTCATGTCTTCACGAGGATACAAGGTCTTTGCGAGCTGCTGGGTTATTGTACTTCCACCTCCCTGGCTTGAGTCTCCGCCCAGAACAGTCTTGACCGCCACGCGGGCAAGACTCTTGAAGTCTATACCGGAGTGGTTATAGAAACGTACATCTTCGGTCGCTACAGCGGCATTTACAAGATGTACCGACAACTCGTCATATGTGACATAAGAACGGTTCTCTATATGAAATGTAGACAATACTGTCTTTCCGTCGTCGGCAAGCACCAGAGTCGCAAGATTGCTCTCAGGGCTCTCCAGCTCTTCAAAAGACGGAATATCCGCCTTGAGCCATATCCAGAGAATACCGATCAGGACAGCAAGTACAGGTATTGAGAACAGGACCCAGAATGCGGCTACAAGGCCTTTTTTTGTATTGGGATTCATTCCTTTTTTCTTTGGCATAATTCTCATTTTTATCATACAAACTTACAAAATTAACAACAAAATTTGGAAAATTACCCCGTTTGTAACTTACTTTGCACTTTCTTTTTGAAAAAGAGGAGTAATGAGCATGAAGGAAGGAAAAAATTTAGTAATCGTCGAGTCCCCTGCAAAGGCAGGAACCATCCAGAAGTTTCTTGGAGAGGGCTATATAGTGAAATCCAGCTTCGGTCACATCCGCGACCTTAATGACAGCGAGTTAAGTATAGATGTAAATGACGGCTTCAAGCCCGAATATGTCATCCCCGCTGACAAAAAGAAAGTTGTAGCTGAGCTGAAAAAGGCTGCAAAGGCAGCTGAAACCGTATGGCTTGCATCCGATGAAGACCGCGAGGGAGAAGCGATTTCATGGCATCTTTACGAGACGTTGGACCTCAAGGAAGAGAACACCAGACGTATTGTATTTCACGAGATTACGAAGCCGGCGATCCTTAACGCGATTCAGAATCCAAGAACCATAGACATGAGTCTGGTCAATGCCCAGCAGGCACGCAGGGTGCTTGACCGTCTGGTCGGCTTCGAGCTCTCACCTGTACTCTGGCGCAAGATCCAGCCTAAGCTTTCTGCCGGACGCGTGCAGTCTGTAGCTCTTCGTCTGGTCGTAGACCGTGAAAGAGAGATCCTCAATTTCAAGAACGAGCAATATTACAGGGTAGATGCCCTCTTCCATCCCGATGGAACTCCCGAAAAGACTTTGGTCAAGGCAACTCTGGACCGAAGGTTCCCGGACATAGACAGCGCCAGAGAGTTCCTTGAGAGATGTATCGGAGCGGAATTCTCCATCTCGGATATCCAGAAGAAGGAGGGTACCAGAACACCAGCAGCACCTTTCACGACATCGACCCTTCAGCAGGAGGCGTCGCGCAAGCTGCGACTTTCCGTAAGCCAGACCATGAGCATTGCCCAGAAGCTATATGAGCACGGACTCATAACTTATATGCGTACCGACTCCACCAACCTTTCCGGGCTGGCAATCAACAAGGCAAAGGAATTCATATGCGATAATTTCGGAGAGGAATACTCTAAGGTAAGGCAGTACAGGACAAAGGCCAAAGGTGCACAGGAGGCCCACGAGGCAATACGTCCAACATATATCGAAAACACCGAAATTGAAGGAACCGCTCAGGAGAAGAAACTCTACGACCTCATCTGGAAACGCACCGTAGCATCCCAGATGGCAGATGCACGGGTTCTCAAGACAGACATAAAGGTATCATTCGACAAGGGAGATGAAAAGTTCAACGTACAGGCGACACAGGTACTCTTCGACGGATTCCTTAAGCTATACATGGAAAGCTCTGACGAGCCGGTTCAGGACGAAGAGACAGTTATCCTTCCGGAAATGAATATCGGAGACATGATGTTTGAAGAAGGAATCACAGCCGAGTGTAAGTTCACAGCTGCGCCATCAAGATACTCTGAAGCCACCTTGGTGAAGAAACTTGAGGAGCTGGGAATCGGACGTCCATCGACTTATGCCCCGACGATTTCAACACTGACCAAAGGCAGAGGATATATAATCAAGGGGGACAAGCCGGGTGAAAAGATGGCAGTAACCAACCTTTCACTGAAAAAAGGCGTAATAAAGTCCAGCGCAAAGACAGAGACTGTCGGTGCGGAAAAGGGACGCCTTCTGCCGCAGGACATCGGAATGATAGTAACCGACTATCTGGTAAAGAATTTCGAGAACGTCCTGGATTATGGATTTACAGCTAATGTGGAGAAGGATTTTGACCAGATTGCAGAAGGACAGCAGCAATGGAACAGCGTGATCAGCGAGTTCTATTCACCTTTCCATACCAAGGTGCAGGAAACCCTCAGCAACAAGGAATACAGCAATGTCAGCCGCGAACTCGGAGTCGACCCTAAGGACGGACAGCCGCTGGTAGCGCGTTTCGGCCAGTATGGACCTTACGTACAGAAGGGAGATGGGGAAAACAAGCAGTATGCAAGCCTTGCGCCCGGCCAGCTGATCGAAAGCATCACACTTGAAGAGGCACTCAGACTTTTTGAACTCCCAAGAACAGTCGGCCAGCACAACGGCATCGACATCGTCTGCACAAAGGGACGCTTCGGCCCATATATCAAATATGGCGACAGAAACGTATCCCTTCCAAAGGGCACAGATCCTATGAAGATTGACCTGGAGACATGCGTCAAGCTCATCGAGGAAAGCAGTCAGAAGAAGGCCGGAGCCACTTTGGCGGAATTCAAGGACAGCGATATAATGGTGATCGACGGCACGTATGGTCCTTATATCAAACATGCCGGAAGGAATTACAAGATTCCACGCGGAACTGACGCAACTGCACTTACCGAAGAGGCGTGCAAGGAAATAATAGCCAGCTCCGCACCTACTGAACGCAAAAGGTTCCGTCGCTGATTTTTGATAATTTTTATTTAACTTAGCGGACTCAAAACTTAAACACACTCACTATGTCAACTTATCAGATAGACCAGATAGACCAGAAAATCCTATCTTTCCTTGTAAAGAATGCAAGGATGCCGTTTTTGGAGATTGCACGCGAGTGCAATGTTTCCGGAGCCGCAATACATCAGAGAGTCAAAAGACTTGAGCAGAACGGAGTGATTACAGGTTCACGGCTTCTGGTCAAGCCTCAGGCATTGGGACTGAATGTGTGCGCATTTGTCAGCGTTTCCCTGTCAGAAGCAAACAAGTATCCGGAAGTCATCGAGTCTTTCAAGAAGATTTCAGAAATCGTTGAGTGTCATTTCGTTACCGGAAAGCATGCTCTTCTGATCAAGCTATACTGCTTTGATCATGACCACCTGATGCAGATCCTTCTGAACACCATCCAGAAGATTCCTTATGTCCAGCAGACCGAAACCCAGATTTCTCTTGATCAGGCAATCGAGAGACAGGTGTGGGTCAAAGAGTACCAGAATACAAGCTTCTCTGCTACAGTGAAGAAGAGCCGTCGCGAGAAAGAGAAAGAATAGCCTTCGCCAGGACAAGGTCGTCCAGCGTAGTGATCTTTATATTGAACCTCTCACCTGTCAGGTACGAGAGGTTTTTTCCGTTTTTACGTACAACTGAAGCATCGTCAGTAAAGGCGGTATCATATGCCTGGGCATAGGCATCCTTGAGGACTTCGGAATGGAAGATCTGCGGGGTCTGGGCAGCGAAAAGAACTGAACGGTCAACGGTCTCGTCTTCAGCCTCAAAGAGTTCCTCACCTTTCCTGCGCAGCACCTTCATGGTATCGACACATGGAATCACCGGAATCAGCGCCGGCTTCTCCTCCGCCGCCTCAAGCATGGTTCTGACAAAGTCTACAGTCACAAGCGGGCGGACTCCATCATGTACGGCGACCAATGCGCCATCAGGCACCTTGGCCAAGGCGTTTCTCACTGAATGAAAACGGGTTATGCCACCCTTGACCAATATCTGCGGGCAATTGAAATTATGTACCAGACAATAGTCCTTCCAATATGAGATATGCGAATCCGGAAGCACGACAACCACCTTTATATCCGGATCAGCCGCAAGGAACACCTCTATAGTCCTTTGAAGAATCGCTTTTCCCTCAAGTTCAAGGAATTGCTTCGGCTTTTCCGCTCCCATTCTGGTGCCGCTGCCGGCCGCCATTATTATCACGTATCTCTTTCTTTCCATATCATTGAAAAATATGCCACAAAATTAAAAAAGCGTTTTAATTATTCCATTAAAAATTGTAATTTTACAGCCTATTTGTTTTAACTGAAAATAAGTAAATAAAAATATGGGATTTTCATTCTTCACACAGGAACTTGCCATGGACCTCGGAACGGCCAACACCGTCATTTTCCAGAATGACCAGATTGTCCTTGACGAGCCTAGCATCGTGGCGATTGACAACGCGACAAACAAGCCTTTAGCCATCGGAAAGAAGGCTAAGCTCATGCAGGAGAGAGAGAATCCGGGCATCAAGGCAGTCCGCCCGATGAGGGATGGCGTCATCGCAGACTTCAACGCTGCAGAGATGATGATCCGCGGATTCATCAAGCAGGTAAACAGCAAGCGCAGATCTCTCTTTACTCCGAACATCAAGATGGTGATCGGTATTCCTTCAGGTAGTACTGAAGTTGAAATCCGTGCTGTGCGCGACTCTTCTGAGCATGCCGGAGGCCGTGAAGTATACCTGATCTATGAGCCTATGGCATCGGCCCTCGGTATCGGCCTCGATGTAGAGGCGCCTAAGGGAAACATGGTGGTTGACATAGGAGGCGGTACTACTGAAATTGCTGTGATTTCTCTCGGTGGTATCGTGGTTCAGGACAGCATCAAGGTTGCAGGTGACGTGTTTACAAGCGATATCCAGCAGTACCTCCGCCAGCAGCACAACATCAGGGTCGGCCAGATTACAGCAGAGCAGATCAAGATCGCTATCGGAGCCGTAATTCCTGACCTTTATGAGGACGAGCCTGATCCATACAAGATTACCGGTCCTAACATCATGACGGCACACCCTGTCCATGCTACAATCACATACCAGGAAATCGCTCACTGTCTGGACAAATCGGTAGCGAGGATCGAAGCAGGAATCCTCCATGTTCTCGAGCAGACTCCTCCTGAGCTCTACTCAGACATCGTGGAGAACGGTATCCATCTCGCAGGCGGCGGTTCGCTCCTCAGAGGCCTTGCAAAGCGTCTGTCAGAGCAGGTGAACATTCCGTTCCATGTCGCAGAGGATCCGCTGCGAGCAGTAGCACGAGGCACTTGTCTTGCTCTCAAGAATACCGAGAATTATACATTCCTCATGAGATAAGGTCTTGCGCAAAGGCAAAATCATACACTACATAATCAATGCAGCTATCTTCATCGGTCTGGAGATAGCTGCGTTAACTATGCTCAAGCATAACGGAGAGCTCCAAAGCACATGGCTTGGACAAGCAGGACAGGGATTCATGGGATGGATCTGGGGCGGCACCCAGAAAATATCGGACTATTTTTCTTTGAGAGAGCAGAATGATGCTCTTGCAGAAGAAAATTTCAGGTTGCAGGTTCAGTTGGCCAGATTCACCGATCAGGCCCAGGAGGATTCGTTGTCCGCGATGGTGCCTGTCGACAACATCGCAGGAGACTACCTGTTCATCCATGCTCCGGTAAGAAAGATCAGCAACAACTCCCAGCACAACTACATCATCCTCGGTAAAGGAATGGAAGACGGTGTCAGGAAAGGAGACGGAGTGATAACGTCACAAGGTGCTGTGGGAATCATTGATGCAGTCAGCGAAAACTACTCTTATGCCCGCTCCTTCAAGAACCACGACATGAGCGTAAGCGCCCGTCTGGGAAGGGACGGAGCCGTAGGGCCGTTAAGCTGGGATGGGAAAAGCCGCAACAAGGCTCTGCTGCGCGAAATCCCCCATCATATCATGCTGACTCCGGGCGACACAGTCTACACAAGCGGAATGTCATCTCTGTTTCCGGCCAATATTCCATTGGGAACAACAGGGGAATCCAAGATAGTCAACGGGTCCACATATGAGATAGACGTCGAGCTGTTCGAAGACTACGGTTCGCTCAGATATGTCGTCATTGCCGGTAATCTCGGATTCGAGGAAATCAGAACATTAGAGAAGGAAGTACAATGAAAGTAAGTCAACATTTCGGGATTTTATATACTCTGCTGGTAATCGGACAGATTCTTCTGTGCAATTACGGGCAGTTCGGCCCATATGTAATGCTGACCTTACTGCCGGCGATGGTATTCTGCATACCGACAAACATAAGCACAGCTTTAGGGATGTTGATTGCGTTTGTAAGCGGTTTTGCGGTCGACTGGCTTTCCGAGGGCATAATTGGCCTCAACGCAGCGGCAATCCTGCCGGTTGCCCTCATGCGCAAAAGCATGATAAAGATCTTCCTTGGAGAAGACCTCATAAACAGAGGCGACAGATTCTCTTACAAGAAGAATGGCATTACGAAAATAATCATATGCCTTACCATCTGCACAGCCGTATTTCTTGCGGTTTACATATTCCTGGATGGAGCAGGGACAAGACCTCTTGGATTCTGTCTGACCAAGGGAGGAATCTCGCTTGCATGCAGTCTGTTGCTCGGTGCTATTACAGTCAATGTTCTGTCCCCTGATGACAGAAAGTAGGAGGCGGCGGGTATGAAACTGGACAGAGAAAACAAACTGCTGGCAGGTCTCTGCGTAATGGCGGGTATCCTTATCGTAAAGTTATTCAGCATACAGGTTCTGGACAAAGGATATAAGCAGAGCGCAGAAAACAACACCAAAGTCTATACTACAATCTACCCTACCAGGGGTATCATTCATGACAGGAACGGGAAGATTCTTGTCGGCAACAAGGTCGCATACGACCTGATGGTAACCCCGTCTGAGGTTGAAAAGTTTGACACGTTGGCTCTTGCTGAGATCCTGGAAGTGGACACTTTGTTCATCCGCGACAAGATGAAGGAGTTCAAGGCAAACAAAAGACGCATCGGCTTTCAATCTGTCGTAATGATGAAGAAACTGCCGCCTGACATCTACATGAAGTTTGCTGAGGTGTCCTATCAGTTCCCCGGATTCAGAGGACAGGCCAGAAGCCTCAGAGAATACCCATACAATGCCGGAGGCAACCTGCTCGGTTATGTTTCCGAAGTAAATGAATCCTATCTGAAAAGGCATCCTGACGAATATAAGGCCGGAGACTATGCCGGCATGACTGGAATTGAAGCTGCCCGTGAGAAGGAACTGCGAGGAGAGAAGGGATATAACGTATGGCTCAGGAATTCCAAGAACAAGATAGAGTCCAGGTTCAAGGATGGAGCAGAGGACAAGGAGGCTATACCGGGAAATGACATAACCACCACGATTGACGCCGAGCTTCAGAACTACGGACAGAAGCTGATGAAGAACAAGGTGGGCAGTCTTATTGCCATCGAGCCGAAGACAGGTGAGATTCTTACCATGGTTTCCAGCCCGGGTATAGATGTCAGCATGCTTGCAGACTTCGGACAGCATTACAATGAGATCTCAAACGACCCATATAAGCCGATGTTCAACAGAACAGTTCAGGCACCTTATCCTCCAGGCTCGGTATTCAAGCTGGTAAATGGTCTTATAGGCCTTCAGGAAGGCGTATTCACAGAGTCCACCGAATACCCATGCAACATGGGGTACCATTTCGGAAGGAGCAAGCTTGGATGTCACCAGCACAGATCCCCGATAGACTTTGAGGAATCGATAATGATGTCCTGCAATGCATACTACTGCTATGTTTTCAGAGGAATTCTCGAGAATCCTAAATATGAAAACATTGATGCCGCATTGAACAAATGGAGAGAGTATGTGATGAGTTTCGGATTCGGCCAGGAATTAGGCAGCGACTTCCCTTCTGAGCAAGCCGGATTCATACCTGACGCAGAGTATTATAATCGATATTACAGGAAAGGCGGCTGGAAAGCTACAACAGTCATTTCTATGTCAATCGGTCAGGGTGAAATCGGCTGTACGCCGCTGCACCTTGCCAACCTTTGCGCAACGATAGCAAACCGAGGACATTATTACGTCCCTCATATCATCAAGGACTCTGAAAACGTCACCATAGACCCTAAATACAAGGAGAAGCACTACACTATGGTAGACACGACCCACTTCCATTCAGTCGTCAGAGGCATGTACCGAGCTGTCAACAGCGGTTTCGGTTCAGGAGGAACAGCCAGCATTGCAGCAGTTGACGGCCTGGAGATATGCGGAAAGACAGGTACCGCCCAGAACCCACATGGAGACGACCACTCTGTATTCATCTGCTTTGCTCCAAAGGACAATCCACAGATTGCCGTGGCCGCATATGTCGAAAATGGAGGATTCGGAGCCTCATATGCAGCTCCGATTGCATCGCTTCTTACAGAGATGTATCTTAACGGGAAAATCGGACAAGAGCGCAAAGATCTGGAAAAAAGGATGTTGAATGCCAACCTCATGCATAAGGTAAAGGTAAAAGCTAAGAAATGAGAGAGACAGGTGGACATAGGGGTAGAGGTCTGAGAAAGACTATAGACTGGAAGCTGGTGATATGTTACCTGCTGCTGGTGCTTATCGGCTGGGCCAACATCTATTCATCGGTGCAGGCAACAGACTCCACCGCGCTGTTTGACTTCAGCAACAGAAGCGGAAAGCAGTTCGTATGGATAGTAACATCTTTGATAATGGCTGGAGCGATTTTGTTCTTCATAAGCCCGAGGGCATATGAAGGGCTGTCACTATTCATATATGGCTTTACCATCGTACTGCTGCTGGCGGTCATATTTCTGGGAGTCGAGGTCAAAGGATCCCGATCCTGGTTTGCATTCGGTCCCATAAGATTCCAGCCTGCGGAAATATCAAAGATATCCACATCCCTGCTGCTGGCAACGGTAATGAGCCAGTTGGGCTATAGAATAAGCAGGTTCAAAGACTTCATCGTCACTGCATTGATCATCCTTGTACCGATGGGCATCATAATCATGCAGAGTGAAACGGGATCAGCACTCGTGTACGTAGGATTCATATTCATGCTATATAGGGAGGGCTTGTCTGGATGGCTCATCTTCCTCATAGGAATGGCGATCCTGCTGTTCATCCTGACTCTGACCTCATCGGGATTCGTAGCCATTCTGGTGGCTATGGGAGTCGGTTCATTATGCATATTCCTTTATACCGGAAGATTCAAGTGGTGGGCATTCATAGGCATTCCTCTCATTGTGGGAGCTGCATTCATGCCGAGATTTCTCCCTGCTGGGATTAATCCTATATATATTCTCCTGGGACTTCTTGCCCTGTTGATTCCGCTTGTGGCATACTGGGCATTCCGGGAAAGAAGCAGGTTTGCCATACTGGGACTGATATCCACAATTGCCGGAGTCATCCTGGTTTTCTCTACAGACTATATCTTCAACAAGGTACTGCAGGACCACCAGAGGGGACGTATCGAAGTGCTGCTGGGCATGAAAGAGGATCCTTCAGGCGTCGGTTATAACGTCAATCAGTCAAAGATTGCCATCGGTTCCGGAGGATTCTTCGGCAAGGGATACATGAACGGTACGCAGACCACCTTCGGATTCGTGCCGGAACAAAGTACCGACTTCATCTTCTGTACTATAGGCGAAGAGTGGGGATTCGTAGGATCTGTTTTTGTAATCCTTCTGTATGTGTTCCTTATCTGGAGAATAGTCCATAATGCAGAACGCAGCAGGGAAGCATTCACCAGAATCTATGGCTACTGCGTCGCCTGCTGCATCTTCATGCATCTTTTCATCAATGTCGGCATGACCTTGGGCCTGATGCCGGTAATCGGCATCCCGCTGCCATTGGTCAGCTATGGAGGATCGTCACTGTGGGCTTTCACGATCATGATATTCATCTTCATCGCCCTGGACCGCAACGACCGTAAATATTTCTAAATTTATTTGTGTCGCCCAAACAGCTGCAGTACAGCGATTTAACGCAGTGTACGTGCCGCCAAAGGGGAGCACGCAGGTTCGCACAAACGGCTGGCGCACAAGGAGTTGTGCGCCATGGTTTTTATTCGCCGAAAAGGTAGCGGTGCTGCTCCGGAGTGAGGGTATCGATTTCGCAGCCCCAGTATGCAAGCTTGCGACGAGCAACCTCCTGATCTATTTCGAGCGGAACATCGTGTACCATATTACCAGGCTCACGTGAGATTGTATTCTGATTATCAACAAGATACTTTGCACTGAGAGCCTGGATTGCGAATGACATATCCATGATCTCAGCAGGGTGGCCGTCACCTGCAGCAAGGTTGACCAGACGTCCCTCAGCAATGATATAGATCTTGTTTCCGTTGTCAAGAGTATAGCCTATAATGTTCTTACGGGCTGGTTTGACTTCTTTAGCCATTTCGCGAAGACCGGCAACATCTACCTCACAATCAAAGTGACCTGCGTTACAGCAGATTGCACCATCCTTCATCTTCATGAAATGATCCCTGGTTATGACTCCATCACATCCTGTAACTGTAACAAAGATATCTCCCAGCTCGGCAGCCTGCTCCATCTTCATGACCTTGAATCCATCCATTACGGCCTCCATGGCCTTGATAGGATCCACCTCGGTAACAATGACCTCAGCACCAAGACCTTTGGCACGCATTGCCACACCCTTTCCGCACCAGCCATAGCCGGCAACAACTACATTCTTGCCAGCAACGATGAGGTTGGTAGTGCGGTTGATACCGTCCCATACAGACTGACCTGTACCATATCTGTTATCGAAGAGATGCTTGCAGTCAGCGTTGTTCACCAACATCATAGGGAACTGGAGTGACTTGGCCTTGTTGAGCTGTACGAGTCGGAGGATTCCTGTCGTGGTCTCCTCGCAGCCTCCGATGACCTGTGGGATAAGATGCTTATACTCTGTGTGCATGAGGTTGACAAGGTCTCCGCCATCGTCAATGATGATGTTAGGTCCTACCTCAAGAACCCTGCGGATATGTTCCTCATACTCCTGAGGAGTCGCATCGTACCATGCAAACACATTAAGACCGGCCTCGACAAGAGCTGCAGCCACATCGTCCTGGGTAGAAAGCGGATTGCTTCCTGTAACGTACATTTCCGCGCCACCAGCCGCGAGTACCTCGCAAAGGTATGCGGTCTTTGCTTCAAGGTGTACGGAAAGAGCCACCTTCTTTCCCTTGAAAGGGAGAGTCTGACGGAACTCCTCCTCCAATCCGTTGAGAAGAGGCATATGATGCCTTACCCAATCTATCTTAAGTCTTCCCTCCTGCCAAAGCTGAGGATTTCTGATTTCGCTTGCCATAAAAGTTGTTGAATTTTGTATTTCCGGCCACAAAGATAATTTTTTTTGACCACAAAAGACCGATTTTGGCCACAATCACCCAGTTTTGGCCAATTGGAGGGGCAATATTTTTGGCTTTTAAAATGATAACCATAATTTTGCAGAGTCAAACAACAGGATTATGGGACTTCTAACAGGAAAGGTAGCCTTGGTTACCGGAGCAACACGAGGCATCGGAAGAGCAGTCGCTCTGCGCTTTGCAGCTGAAGGTGCTGACATTGCCTTCACATACCGTTCTCAGCATGAAGCTGCACAGTCGCTTGCTGCAGAAATCGAAAGCATGGGCGTACGCGCAAAGGCATATACGTCAGATGCGGCATCATTCGAAGATGCTCATAAGGTTGTAGAGGATGTAAAGGCGGTTTTCGGAAGAATCGACATCCTGGTAAACAATGCAGGCATTACCAAGGACGGTCTCATGATGAGGATGGATGAAGCGCAATGGGACGCCGTAATCAACACCAATCTTAAATCTGCATTCAACTTCATCCATGCCTGCACTCCTGTCATGGCACGTCAGAGAGGGGGAAGCATCATCAACATGTCATCGGTTGTGGGAGTTTCCGGAAATGCCGGTCAGTGCAACTACTCTGCATCAAAGGCTGGACTGATCGGACTTTCAAAGTCCATCGCAAAGGAAATGGGACCGCGAGGAGTACGCTCAAACTGCATTGCTCCCGGATTCATAGCAACTGACATGACCGGTGCGCTCCCTGAAAACATACGTCAGGAATGGGAGAAGCAGATCCCTATGCGAAGAGGCGGAACGCCGGAAGATGTGGCAGGAGTAGCTTTGTTTCTTGCAAGCGACCTGTCAGCATATGTTACCGGTCAGGTAATCAACTGCTGTGGCGGAATGAACTGCTGATCAAACGATATTCAACAAACATACACACACAACGTATTTGCAAAACCTAAACCCCGCGGGCCGGCAGTTCTTGCCGGTCCGCATTTTTTCTTTTTCTTTAAACTTTTTCTTTTTTTTAAAGCAGGTTTTTCTTTTTCTTTAACAGATTTACAGAATTGATGAGTATGTTAGCCGGGATGATTATGGTTTATGGTAATGGGAAAAATCAAAGAAGGACTGAAGGCGGCTGGGGATCTGCTGTTACCGAGAACATGCATCGTCTGCGGATCGCGGCTGCTGATTAACGAAGAGCATATCTGTCTGCACTGTCTGGCGGACATGCCTTTGACGCATTTCTGGGAGGCCTCGCATAATAAGATGGCGGACCGGTTCAATGAGGTGATACTGGATAGGTCAGACAATCTTCATGGGCACGAAAGATATGTTCATGCTGCGGCACTGTTCTATTTCAGCAGCGACGCTGCATACAGGCACATCCTGTATGCACTGAAGTACGAAGGTCGCACAGACCTCGGAGGGCATTTCGGAGAAATGCTCGGATTCAGACTGGCCCGGTCGGAGGAATTTCGGGATGTTGACTGCGTGATCCCTGTGCCACTGCACTGGATCAGACATTGGCGCAGAGGATACAATCAGGCCGAAATCATAGCAAAGGCTGTCGCACAGGCTGTCGGTGCTGAAATCAGGACAGACATTCTGAAGAGAGTCCGGAGGACCAGGACACAGACCAAGATGGGCATAGCAGAAAAGGGTGCAAATGTTACCGGAGCTTTTCGGGCATACATGAAAGGCTCCTCCCCGAAGCACGTCCTGATTATTGATGACCTTTTCACTACCGGTTCGACTTTATTTGCCTGCTTTGTAGCTCTACGTGCGGTCTTCCCTCCCTCAGTCCGCATCAGTGTGGCTACTTTGGGGTTTGTGGGAGGGGGCTAAACCAGATAGTGTGCCGAGATTTGGCTCGGGGCACAAAGCAGGCTGCGCGAGCCCTTCGGCCTAGCTCGCGCAGTTTGCTTTGAGCGGCTGGTCGGCATATTCGCCAGCCGCGTTGCCTCGCCGGCTATGTCTCCAATCTCGCAATCGAGAACTGGCCATGAAAACGGTCTTATTTCTGGCCATCGAGGGCTGAGTCTGAATGGCGGCCAGAAATTCGGGCTGTTTTCTGGCCGGCGAGGGTTGAAACAGGCCCGCGGCCAAGAAAAGGGCCATTATTCTGGCCAATCAATAGGATTTAAGGATGATTAAAATATAGGTATTTATGAAGAAGGATTTTAGTGCTCTGAGTTTTTCAGAGAAGGAGAGAATTTGCGAAAGTATCTTTATCGCGAACGGTCCGTATTGGCATATGTATACTGACGGCACAATGATGCAGAACATCTTCTGCTGTGAGGAAGACTTCGCAACCGGGATGTGGGCTCTTGCAGCCTCGCTGCATTTGAGCAAAGAGGTACGGGCGCTCACATTTGAATTGATGGGCAATCACGCACACCTTATCGTAGCCGGGCAACGGGAGGATTGCATTAAAGCATTTGATCTGTTTGCAGCGAGACTCAGACAGGCGTTCCCAAAGAGACAACGCGCCATCGACTGGAGTAAGTTTAAAATGGACATCCTTCCTATTGAAAGCCTCCAGGCACTACGCAACGAAATCATCTACGCCAATCGAAATGCATTCGTCGCCAATCCGGCATATACGCCTGACTCATACCCATGGGGCGGAGGCTGTGCATATTTTTGTCACTGGCTGAAACACCTGACAACCACAGCATTAGGGGACTTACCAATCCTGACCCAACGGGCTATGCTACATACAAAGAAAATAGCACCATTCCAGGATTTAAAAGTAATCGACTCAATGCCCTTCATCCCCTCTTTCTGCGACATCAAACTCGGAGAAAGTATGTTCAGGGATGCACGAAGCTACTTCAACTCACTCACCCGCAATGCCGAAGCATTCAGCCAGATCGCATCAAGGTTGAAAGACTCCATCTTCCTCACAGACGACGAACTCTACTCGGTCATCTGCTCTCATATTAACAAAGAATACTCAGTCAAGGCACCCTCACAACTCAGCTCCCAACAAAAGATCGACACCGCCCGGCACATGCACTTTGGCTACAATGCCTCCAACCAGCAGCTCCGAAGAATGCTTCGGATGGACCTCGCAATCCTGGAGGAACTCTTTCCATAAGCTACCACACACAGGATGGGTGTTTGTGGGAGGGGCGTAATTCTAGAATGCCTGCGACTCTCCGTTCAGGGCGAATGAAGAGAAGACTGCTGTTCCAGCTTTATCGTTGTTAGCGCTGTTTACTGCAAGGCCGACATATACCTTATCAGGAAGACCAGCAATTTCATTCTTCTTCTCGTCTCCGAAGGTTGCTCCTCCGTCAAGGGAGTATGAGACATAGCACATGGAGCCTTCCCTGCGGAGTTTCATGACCACATCTCCGGTGCCGGATGCCGCAGGCATGGCGCCTTTGGACGCGGTGGCGCCTGCTTTCAGGCGGAATGAATAATAGTATGCCCCCTGACTCCTGCCTGACATCGCATGTATGAAATCCGTACCTGTCTTGGTGATGTCCGGAGTCATCAATATGCCTGCAAGGCCCTGGTTGCTCTCTTTGGCTGCCGTGAATGACTCCACTTTGACAGTCGCCGTAAAGTCTCCCGACACCTCCCTGTATACATAGCCGAATGACTGCGCACCGCTCTCGAACTTGCCGTTTGCTGTGATGGTCAGCTTACCGTCCGACACAGACGCGGCTGACGTCTTGTCGCCGCATGCCGCCGCGCTCCAGCCGTTGCCGAGGTCCTCGGCAGGAGGCGTGGTGGCTCCGCCGTCACCGTCGCCTGAGCCATCATCGTCGCTGTCACCGGAACCATCGTCTGAACCGCCTTCTGATGCTCCCAGACCGCCATTGTCCACCTCAACAGGTGCCGATGCATATCCATGCATCTTTCCTACTCCCGATGCAGACGGAACTATGGTTGCCAGATCGACAGCCAGATCTACGACATATTCATATGAAGGCTTGAAGTCGTCGAATGTAAGCGGAGATGCGAGCTTGCTGCCGTTGTATGATGTGTATTCGAGATTGGTGAAAGGATATGGATCTGTAGCGTCTGAAGGACGGTTGAGGAACTCGTTGTCCCTCTCGTATACATATCCTGCTACACTTCCTGTCAGGTTAGACACCCAGCTGCTGCCGC
>JAZQEN010000058.1:0-7483 GCA_045539015.1 Candidatus Cryptobacteroides sp. | reverse complement strand
GTGACTTTGTCATGCGGGGAAGAAGCCGATGTGCAGAATATTACTTTTGCGGATGGCGGCTCTTTCATCGTTGAGACTTCAGGTGAGGTGGACTATATCGGCGGAGAGGTGTCGCTTGAAGTGACATCCAACAGTTTCGGAAACTATTCTTCCGAGCTTCAGGGCGGAGGAAACTGGATATATCAGACAAATGTCGGTAATAACTCCAATTTTACGGTAGAAAGCAATGCGTCGTCAAGGAGAACGGCAAATGTGGTCTATACGATCCAGAATGGAGCAGTATCATATGTCAAGACTGTCGAGCTGGTTCAGAAGGCATATGGCTCTGCCATTGACGAAAGCCGTTACCATCAGAACAAGTCTATGTTGACGCTCAATGAGGCTACTGCCGGATACACTCCTTTGAATGTGGTCATCGTTGGAGATGGATACCAGAAGAAGGATCTTCAGAAGGGCGGCAAGTTCGAAAGAGCGGCAAGGTCCGCGTGTGAGGCCTTCTTCGGAGTCGAGCCGTATAAGTCGTTCCGCGACCGCTTCAATGTCATGATGGTGGCTTATGAGTCTGTAGACGAGGGCATATCATACGAGGGCGGCGTACAGAAGAACACATACTTCAAGTCTTATTGCAAGGGTTCCGGTAATACATATGTCAACCTTCAGGGAGGAGATTATACTTCTGTGGTCAATGTCGTCAAGAATGATCTGGGGCTTTCAGCGGATGCTGCCTATTACAGGACAATAGTTCTGATGCTGATCAATACATCGGAAGGCGTGGGATCCAATGCTGCTGTTTATCGCGCGTCATATGGCAATGCAAACCTGCTTGGAGAGTCATATGCTTCGTTTGCGCTTGCTATGGTGGCTGCAAATACATCAGAGACCAACAACCTCATCAGGCATGAGGCAGGCGGCCATGCGTTCGGACGTCTCGGCGATGAGTATCAGGGCAAGACTTATGGCAGCGACCTTGATGATCTTCATGGTATAGGCTGGTACAGGAATGTCACGACGGATCAGAGCAAGTGGAACTGGAACGAATTCTCGGGTCTTGCCGGCTATGAAGATGTTACTTATTATATGCCGTCCGGCGCTAACTTCTGGTGTCCGACGCCGCATACGACAAACAGTATAATGTACAACAATCTGAATAAGTTCAATGCTCCGTCAAGGCGTATCATATTTGAAAGAATCATACGCCAGACCGAGGGGGCATCAGCATACAGCTGGGGAAGATTCCTGGACTATGATAAGCGGAATCTGTAGGCAATACATTCAGATGCAAAAAAAATGATGACCGACGGTCATCATTTTTTTGTTGATATATAATCCTTGTAGTCTTCCATTGAACGAAGAACGACGTCTTTCGCTACGTCAGGACCGTAGATGCTGATGAACTTCATACGTTCTGTGTGCTCTCCCGGTATGTCCTTGTATGTGCTGAAGTAATGGATGAGGCGACGGATGATTGCAGGCGGAACCTGCTCGATGTCGGTCATCATGCCGTATACTGCGTCGCTCATGAGTACTGCTATGATCTTGTCGTCTGCCTGATTGTGGTCCAGAAGTCTG
Organism: Candidatus Cryptobacteroides sp.; assembly: GCA_045539015.1. Classification (GTDB taxonomy): domain Bacteria; phylum Bacteroidota; class Bacteroidia; order Bacteroidales; family UBA932; genus Cryptobacteroides. Next base: position 5,914 of record JAZQEN010000058.1, on the reverse strand, counting down.
AGTCCTCCGATAGGGCGTGCCTTGGCGATGATGTCTCCATGGGTCACATCCTTCTCTGTCAGAATACAGATATCCAGAGGGTCACCGTCTCCTTCGACATCGTTTCTGACGAGGGCCTTGTTTGTGAGCTCCGCCATCTTCGGACCGCAATATGTCCTTGGCAGGAAGCCGTATAGCGATGGCACTATGTTGGAGAATTTCTGCGGTCTGTCGAGTGTCAGATATCCTGATTCCTTGTCCACTTCGTATTTCACTGTGTCTGTCGGCACGATCTCGATGAACGCCCTTACCTCTTCAGGTACCTTGTCTCCGAGGCTGATTCCATGCCACGGATGGGCCTTGTGTGCTTTCTGATAATTCATATCGAATAGTTTAGTCTTTACAAAGGTAGAAATTATTTGTCATTCTGAGCGCACTTTCTGTCATTCTGAGCGCAGCGAAGAATCTTTTCCCCCACAATCCTCGCTGCTATGCCTACAAGCTCCTCGCATGGACGCTTCTTGTAGTACTCCGGGGTGCGGTCCGAAGGCTCGGGAGATTCTGCGGGCACCGGGGAACTGCTGCCCATGGGGACGAGGCCGAGGAGTTCCTTGCATACGATGGAGCCGTTGATGGCCTTGAAGTCTGCGGCCATTTCCTGTACGAGGGCGTAATTGGCTGTGCGCCATTCCTTTACCGACGGGTCGGATGCGGGTCTTATCAGCCCCGCCAGCATGACCATGCCGCTGACGCTGCCGCATACTTCGCGCATTCTTCCCATGCCTCCGCCGAAGCCGGAGGATAGCGCCGCTGCGGTCTGGTCATCCAGTCCGAAAACATCATTATATGCGAGCACAACGGCCTGACAGCAGTTGTAGCCTCCTTCCTTGAAAAGCCTCCTGGCTTTTTCGACTCTTTCTTCTATGTTTATTCCTTTCATATTTCTGTCTTTGGTAGATTCCTCGACTCGCTTTGCTCGCTCGGAATGATAGTGTGGCCAGTTCTCCCGGAATGACAGTGTGGCCAGTTCTCCTGGAATGGCAGTGTGACCTGTTCTCCCGGAATGACAGTGTGGTCAGTTCTCCCGGAATGACAGTGTGGCCATTGCTTTCAGACTGACAGTGCCATAGCTGTCATTTCGACTGAGCGTAGCGAATGGAGAAATCTACATTCTGGTTATCTTCACTACATTCTTCAGGATGCGGATCTGCGATGTCACCTTGTCGAGCTCCAGGCTGCTTGGCACGGCGATCTTCATGGTTATGTCATATGTGCCCTGCCTGTCGTTCTCCACCACGTTGAACATCCTTATGGATGCTCTGAACGAATTGACGATGTCCATGATCTCGTTTATCACAGAAGGTTCAAGTGCCGCGATGATGCGCAGGCCTGTCTGGAAGTTGCCTGTGCTTGGATTTTCGCTCCACTTCACTTTCTGGATACGGTATGGATACATATCCATCAGACGTGCCGCATTAGGACATGACATGCGGTGGATCTTGATGCCTTCAGTCCTTGTGACGAATCCGAATACGTCATCTCCGAACACCGGGTTGCAGCATCTCGCCATCCTGTAGTCCAGCCCCTTGACGTTCTTGGCATCTATTACCAGGATGTCGTCGCTGCCTTTCTCCTGCACCAGTGACTTCGGTTTAGCTGCATCCTCAGCCTGCGGCGTCTGAGATATTGATCCCTGAGTCATCTCCAGGATCATCTCCTTGATGTCGGCAACGTTTATGCTCTCGTCTCCGATTGCAGCATAGAATGCGTTGGTGGTCTTGAACTGAAGTTTCTTGAGGATTGCTGCAAGTACCTCGTCTTCAAGCTCCATCTTCCAGTTCTTCAGACGGCGTCCGAGAATTTCCTTTCCGTCCGCAGCCTTCTGGAACTCGGCTTCACTCAGCTTCTGGCGGATCTTGTTCCTGGCCTTGTTGGTGACCACGAAGTTCAGCCAGTCCTTAGACGGCTTCTGGTTCTTGCCGGACATAATGTCCACGACATCTCCTGTCTTAAGCTTTTCGTTTATGCGGACAGGCTTTCCATTGACTTTTCCGCCGGTACATTTGATTCCGAGATTGGTATGGATCTCGAAGGCAAAGTCCAGCACTGTAGCACCTGCCGCCAGCTTGCGAAGTTCGCCTGATGGGGTGAATACAAAGATCTCCTTGTCCTGGATACTGTAGACCTCATCCTCGTAGTATGCTGCCATGGGATCGCTCTCCGAGCCCAGCGGACTTTCAAGCGCCTTCCTTACGGCCGCCAGCCACTTGTCGAGCGTCTCTTCATGTCTTATACCCTTGTAGGACCAGTGCGACGCGAGACCGCTTTCAGCCATGTCGTCCATTCGTTTTGTGCGGATCTGGACTTCCAGCGAGCTGCCTTCCTTGTTCTTTACTGTTATATGCAGGGACTCGTATCCGTTTGGCTTAGGATTGGTGATCCAGTCGCGCAGACGTTTTGTGTCAGACTCGTATTCTTCTGTGACGTAGGAGAATACCTTCCAGCAGAGTGCGTGCTCTGTCTCCCTGTCCTCCTCGCAGTCAATGATGAATCTGATGGCGAACACGTCGAAGACGCCCTCGAAAGGCACATTCTGCTTCTTCATCTTCTTGTAGATGGACAGTGCTGTCTTGGTGCGTACCTTCAGTTTGTAGTTGATGCCTTCGTCACTGAGTTTCTGCTTCAGAGGCTCGATGAACTGGGTCATGAGCTTCTCCCTGTCGCTCTCAGTGCTCTTAAGCTTGTTGGTGATGGTCCTGTACTGCTCAGGCTCAGCATATCTGAAATAGATGTCCTCCATCTCGCTCTTGATGTTGTATAGTCCGAGCTGGTGGGCGAGGGGAATGTACAGCATCTGGGTCTCCAGGATCTTCCTTTCGCGCGAGAGTTTCGGGAACATCTCGAGAGAACGCATTATCTCCAGCCTGTCTGCAATCTTCAGCACTGTGACATGCGGGTCGCGTGAGTATGATGCTATGAGCTTCTTGTAGTTCTCGGCCTCGAGTTTAGTGTCCTTAGGCTTGATGGTCGATATCTTGTTCAGACCGTCCATTATGGTCAGAACGTCCTTCCCGAACCTGGCTCTTGCAATGTCGGTTGTGGGGGAGAATCTGGTGGCCTCATGGAGGAAGACCGCTGCGATACATTCCGCTGGAAGACCGATCTCGTCATAAGCTATGCGAGCTACGGCCATCGGGTGTTCGATGAAAGGACTTCCGTTGCTTCTGGTGTGGTCCTTCAAGGCTTCTGCAGCTATCTCGTATGCCTTCAGGACTGTCTCCAGTCCTGCTTCGTCATACCTTGGGAATATTTCTGATATGTGTTGTTTCATGATGTTTTCTGTTTGGTTTAAAGATCCTTCGCTGCGCTCAGGATGACAGTGGGAGGAGCTCAGGATGAAAGTTGAAGGAGCTCAGGATGACAGTGGAAGGGCTCAGGATGACTTCCAGACTTTCAGGTACTGCTGGAGGGCCCACATCTCGTCTCTGTACTTGGCCGCTGCCTGGAAATCCAGTTCTGCTGCTGCCTTCTCCATATTCTTCTTCGCCTGTTCGACAGCCTTCTCCACCTGAGGACGCGTCATGGACCGGATTACAGGGTCCTGGAGTACCGCTGCCAGGTCGGCCTGCAGATATCCGTCCACATATGCCGAGTTGCTTTCGCGTTTCGAGTCGTGTCCGAGTCCTACGCTTATGCGGCCTTTGCCAAGGTCGCTCGGGTCAGGGATGTACTGCGGATTGTCGTATGAGTTTGCCGCGCTGACGCGACCGCTTCCATAGCTTCCGGCTTCTTCCAGCAGCACATTCTTCTTGATGCCGACCTGAGTAGGCGTGATGCCGTGCAGCTTGTTGTATTCCATCTGCTTGCTTCGGCGTCTGTCGGTCTCGTATATGGTCTGCTGCATCGAATCCGTGATGGTGTCGGCATACATGATCACGAGTCCGTTCACGTTTCGTGCCGCTCGTCCCGCTGTCTGCGTGAGGGCTCTTCCGCTTCGCAGGAATCCCTCCTTGTCAGCATCAAGAATCGCCACAAGCGAGACTGTAGGTATGTCCAGACCTTCTCGCAGCAGGTTCACTCCCACCAGCACGTCGAACAGTCCGTTCTTGAAGTCCTCGATGATCTCCACTCTCTCCATAGTGTCGACGTCGGAATGAATATAGCGGCATCGGACTCCCATCTTCGTGAAATATTTCTCCAGCTCTTCAGCCATCCTCTTGGTGAGAGTCGTGACAAGCACCCTTTCATCCAGTTCTGCTCTCTTGCGGATCTCCTCCAGCAGGTCGTCCACCTGGTTCTCGACAGGGCGCACTTCGATAGGAGGATCCAGGAGTCCTGTAGGACGTACTACCTGCTCGACAACGAGACCTTCGGACTTTTCAAGTTCATATTCTGCCGGGGTCGCACTGACGAACACCTTCTGACCTGTGATCTCCTCGAATTCGTCGAACTTCAGCGGGCGGTTGTCTGCAGCCGCCGGGAGACGGAATCCATATTCTACAAGGACAGACTTTCGCGAATGGTCACCTCCGTACATCGCCCTGATCTGCGGCAGGGTGACATGGCTCTCGTCGATGAAGGTGATGAAGTCCTTAGGGAAATAGTCTATCAGGCAGAACGGGCGCATGCCTTCGCTTCGTCCGTCAAAATATCTCGAATAGTTCTCGATTCCGGGGCAGTATCCCATCTCCTTGATGAATTCGAGATCGTATTCTACTCTCTGCTGCAATCTCTTGGCTTCCAGGTGTTTGCCGATGCTCCTGAAGTATTCGCACTGGGCTGACATGTCGTCCTGGATCTGGCTGATCGCCTTTACGCTCCTCTCCTTTGTGGTCACGAAGTTTCCTGCAGGATATATCGAGATTTCGTCCAGTTCGTCGATGAATGCTCCCGTCAGAGGGTCGATGATCGAGATCATTTCCACTTCGTCACCGAAGAATTCTATGCGCACTGCGTTTTCGCCATATCCGATGCAGACGTCGACCGTATCTCCGCGCACACGGAATGTTCCTCTCTTGAAGTCTGTCTCAGTGCGGCTGTAGAGCGCATCGACGAGCTGGTAAAGAAGCCTTGTCATGCTCCTCTGTTCGCCACGTTTCACCGTCACCGTCTGGGCATGGAAATCTGCAGGATTTCCGATGCCATACAGACATGAGACGCTTGATATGACGATGACGTCCCGCCTGCCGGATAACAGGGCGGATGCGGCGCTGAGACGGAGTTTCTCTATCTCGTCGTTGATGCTCAGGTCCTTTTCTATATATGTATCCGTTACCGGAAGATAGGCTTCAGGCTGGTAGTAGTCATAGTATGATACGAAATACTCGACGGCGTTGTTCGGAAAGAACGACTTGAACTCGCCGTACAGCTGTGCGGCGAGGGTCTTGTTGTGGCTCAGGATCAGGGCCGGGCGCTGGAGTTTCTCGATGACATTCGCCATCGTGAATGTCTTTCCGGACCCGGTGACGCCAAGCAGAGTCACCGCGTCGACGCCGTCATTAAGGGCATTGCAGATGCCCTTGATTGCCGAAGGCTGGTCTCCCGAAGGCCTATATTCCGAGTCTATCTTGAACTTTGCCATAATCCTATACGTTGTTTCCGCTTCTTTGCATTCTCAGCGTTTCCTCCTGTCATTATGAGCGTTCCCTCCTGTCATTCTGAGCGTCAGCGAAGAATCTTTCAAATAACAACGCAAATATAACTAATATCCATCATTTCCCTTTCAGAAAAATTATTATCTTTGCATGATTTTCGACTCCTGTCATTTCGAGCGAGCATTGCGAGTCGAGAAATCTTTGAAAACAACGTTTTATAAAACAATAGTACTATTATGGTTTATTCACACGAAGTGCAGCAGATGTGCTGCGTAAAGAAGGGACCTAACCACGGTCCGGCTCCAATTCCTGAAGAAGGAAAGTGGGTAAAATCAAAGCAG
>JAZQEN010000057.1:0-2691 GCA_045539015.1 Candidatus Cryptobacteroides sp. | reverse complement strand
TCCGACTTGTAGGAGGATGGTATTCATCATACTACACTTCAGGCGTGAATTGGGCGAGTCCTAAATACGATCCTTCTGCGGCAGGATATGCCTGGGCATCAAAGGATTATAAGGACTACGGCTATGCCGATCACTGTGACTTTATGTTCATAGGTGCATACGCCTCTGCTACATCTATATGGGGAACCAATGAATGGACAATGCAGGGATTCTGCAGCAAGGCTGCCGGAAAGTTCAAGGGTGATGTACCTTTCGCAGGAGGCCCTGATGTCGGAAATCCTACAGGATTCGAAAACGGCGGTCAGGCTGCAATCATCCCTGAGATCGTGGATGCCTGCATCAATGCAAGTGACGGGTTCTTCGTCTTTGACCTGTGTCATATAAAGATGTATGACTACTGGGATGCCTTCAAAAGAGGTTTTGACCGTTATCTGGAGGCCTTTGAAGACTAGTCTTCCTCTGAAAGTTTAAAATGAATTAAATGATAAATTGATTATTAATATCAGATATGAAAAGAACAGCTTTATTTGTATGCCTCGCATCTATGGTAATGGCTTGTCAGGAACTGTCTCAGGACAATGGCAAGATCACCATCGAGGAGGCTGCCTTGACTCAGCAGTTTGTCACTGAAGGTGGTGTCGCTGAAGTTAAGTTCACTGCAACAAGTGACTGGAATGTGCAGCAGTATAATACCAATCACTATTCTTGGGCGTCAATCACTCCTACCAGCGGAGGTCCAGGTGAGAATACTGTATATGTGACCGTTCTTAAGAATGAGACAAACGATCATCGTGATTTCTCATTCCTTATCAAGACCGGTGCAGACTCTAAGGAAGTAAAGGTTTTCCAGAAGCAGAAGGATGCTCTTACTGTTACTGACAATAAATTCGAGTTTGATGCTTTCGGCGGACAGTTCGAGATCGAGGTGATCGCTAACATCGATTATGAGTATGAAATCTCCGAGAATGCGACAGAATGGATCACTCCAGTTGCAACAAAGGGTCTTGAGTCAACCAAGGTTATCTTCAATGTTGCTATGAACAAGAACATCACTGATGACCGTCAGGCAACAGTGAAGATCAAGAGCGGAAACTTCGAGGAAGTCATTACAGTTGACCAGACCAAGTTCGTTCCTGAGTGGAGCTATTCTGCTACTGAGGCTTGGATCAGTAAGGATGGTGGAAACTGCGAGTTCACATTCGAGGCAAACCAGGAGTTCGAGGTTATAGCTCCAGCTGTGGACTGGGTTACAATGACAGAGTCAAACGGAACCTATCATTTTGAAATGAAGGCTTCTACTGAGTATGACACACGTGTTGCATACGTAAATCTCATCGGTGATGTTCCTGGTGCAGATTCATACGTTGTCATCTATCAGACAGGACACGCTGAGCTTCTTTGGGAAAAGAGCATCCTCAACACTCCTGCAGCGCATACCAACAATATGGTCAATCTCTCTATCCTCAATGATGAGTATCTTGTTCTCGGTAATTCATCTGTGATCACTCTTATGAGTCCGGAGGATGGAAGCATCATCACTACAATAGACGGAGTATCATATCACTCGCTCTGTACTGATGACGCAGGACACGTTATTCTCGGTACTTTCGGAGATTATGGCGCATCTGAAATCTACTATGCTACAATCAATGGTACAGATGTTCAGGTGAATCATCTTGCTTCATACGACGGTGGCATCTGGAGCCGTCTCTCAAACTACAGGGCTGCCGGTGACGTTACCAAGAACGGTATCGTGACAGCATTGGCTTCTGTTTCACAGTACTGGGCTGCTTGGGAGATCACAGACGGAGTCGTTGCTCCTTACAAGTGCGGACAGATCGCTCCAAATGCAGGTATCGGAACAATCTGGTATCCTGGCTATGGTGTTGTAATCCCTATGGGTCCGAAGCTTTCTGATGGTCTTGCATACTGCGCGTACGATGGTGTTTATGCTCTTCAGGTCTGCACAGATCCTGCAAGCAATACCTGGAAGCAGGTTTACAAGACATTCTCTACCTGGGCTGAAGGCGGTAGCGGTGTTGATGTAGCAGAGTTCAATGGAAGGAAGTATGCTGCCATCCAGAGTACCACATTCACTGAGGGTGCAGACGTAGGATGCTATCTCGTTGACATTACAGATCTTGATAATGCGAAGCTTGTACATCAGCTTAACATCTGGGAGATTTCTGCAATCGAAGCCTATACAGCGTATGATGGTGGCGGTGACTGCCGACTCCTTGTAAAGGATGATGCAATGTATCTTTACGCAGTGGACGGTAACTACAACATAGTTACCTGTGTGAAGTTCCCTAAGCTTTAATACGTTTGAAATCCGTGCCCATTCATAGGGCTTGAGTCATAAGATTTTGTTCAGGCGGACGTTCCCTCTGGGCGTCCGCCTTTTAAACAGATCAATATGAGAAAGACGATCACAAAGGTTTTCAGTTGTGTTGTCATATTCGCATTCCTTCTGTCCTGTACAGATGGTAGTGCCGGAAATGTTGTGGAGGATTGGCCTTGGGAAGATCCAGCGGAACCGGAGCAGCCTGCTCCAGATTCCGGACCTGATGATCCTAATCCTGCGATTCTGGACCTAGGATGGACGAATGTAGGTGATGCATACGGTAAATTGCCTGAACATATCGATGTTTACAGATCACCATCTGACTTTGATGGAAAGGCTGCTGTCGC
>JAZQEN010000056.1:0-29806 GCA_045539015.1 Candidatus Cryptobacteroides sp. | reverse complement strand
GCGGGTCCCCGCCCACAAAGTGCAGTACGTCCGGATGGTGTCTGTTTTGTTGAGGTTGTCTTTCGCCCGGGCATAGCTGACGCACCGCTTGAACCATGACTTCTCCCTGTACCTCTGCGTCTCCACGATGAACTTGGCACCCGTGGCATCACTGCACATGAAATCATACTTGAACTCCTTGCTCTGCCCGATCACCGGCCCCTGATGCTCCGTCGGCTGATAAATGATTTCCTTGATCTGCCTGTGCTTCGGAAGCATAGTGTTCAGCAGCTCCATCACCACCTCCTTGTTGTTCTCGTCCCCGAAAAACGCCTTGAATCCACCGTTGCTGAGTATGTCCACGTACCTCTGCTCACTCACATCTAATACTCGTCCGTTCATAATAAATAATTTTAAAGTTAACGTAGGCAAAGTTCGGAAGAGCTATCCGCGTAACAAAAAAGTACGCGGATAAAGTCGAAAATCGGGCTTGGAGGACCGTGCGTGCCCTATCGGAAGGCAAAAATTTGTTTAATTTTATAGAAAAATCAAACAAATCTTCTTCGGCCTCCCCGAGCGGCAGGTCCAGCAGTGCCATCTGGTCTTCTTTCCTGCGCCAGTGTGCCCGGTGGTCAAAAGTGCCGACCACCGAGCACACCTATATGCCTCCTACGCCCTTCAGTGGCCTGTCACCGTGCTCGGTCGTAGCTCAAAACGACTACCGAGCACATTTGTTAGTATCAGCACCGCAAGTATGGCCAGGTCAATGGACATGTAAGACATTGATCCACAGCAGGATGACGACCAATACGGTGGGGCGGAATGACCCACCGTGTTGCTAGGCAAGTCATTGATGGCTAAGGAGTTCGATGACCATATCCACGTCCATATCCACGTCCGCAACCACATCCATGTCCATGACCATATCCCTGTGACTGGGACGACCGTTTCTTGCTTTTGCTATCTTGTGGAAAAGTGTTAACTTTGTTTGATTGAACTTTTAGAAGACAGAAGTATGAAGATAGCTGTTGCAGGAACCGGATATGTGGGACTGTCGCTGGCGACTTTGCTTTCGCAGAAGCATAGTGTGGTGGCGGTGGATATCGTGCCTCAGAAGGTTGAGATGATCAACCGCAGGCAGTCGCCGATACAGGACGAGTATATCGAGAAGTATTTCGCCGAGAAAGAGCTGGACCTTACGGCTACTATTGACGCTGATAAGGCATATGCAGATGCGGAGTTCGTGATCATAGCGGCGCCGACCAATTATGATCCTCAGAAGAATTTCTTCGATACGTCTGCAGTCGAGGCTGTTATAGAGACTGTGCTGAGAGTAAATCCGGAGGCGGTGATGGTCATCAAGTCGACGATTCCTGTGGGTTATACAGAGTCGGTGAAAGCTAAGTATGGAACGGATAATATCCTATTCTCGCCGGAGTTCCTTCGTGAGTCCAAGGCTTTGTATGACAATCTTTACCCTTCGCGCATCATCGTCGGTACTGACATGACCGACAATCGTCTTGCCGAGGCTGCCCGGAAATTTGCAGCGATTCTTCAGGAGGGTGCTTTGAAGCCTGATATCGATACTCTGTTCATGGGATGTACTGAGGCTGAGGCTGTGAAGCTTTTTGCCAATACCTATCTTGCACTCCGCGTGAGCTATTTCAATGAACTGGATACCTATGCTGAGATAAAGGGTCTTGATACTCAGGCAATTATTAAAGGTGTCTGCCTTGATCCGCGCATAGGTGATCATTACAACAATCCTTCGTTCGGATATGGCGGATACTGCCTGCCTAAGGATACCAAGCAGCTGCTGGCCAATTATGATGATGTGCCTCAGGAGATAATGCGTGCCATCGTCGAGAGCAACCGCACGCGTAAGGATTTCATTGCTGACCGTGTGCTTCAGAAGGCGGGATACTATTCGTATAGCGAAGGGTATGATTATGATGAGTCGCAGGAGAGACATTGCATCATCGGCGTATATCGTCTGACGATGAAGGCCAATTCGGATAATTTCCGCCAGAGTTCGATCCAGGGAGTGATGAAGAGGGTGAAGGCCAAGGGTGCGACGGTGATAGTCTATGAGCCGAGCCTCAAGGATGGGTCGACATTCTTCGGCAGCCTGGTGGTGAACGATCTAGAAAAGTTCAAGGCAATGAGTCAGGCCATCGTGGCTAACAGGTATGACCATGTCCTGGATGATGTTGCCGACAAGGTATACACCCGCGACGTTTTCCGTAGGGATTGAGGTTAAACATGCTCTGTTTTATAAGTAGTTGATAGTTAGTGTATTATAAATCAAATCGTGTTTAACCCCAACTTTAAAAGGAGGGTTAAACACGACTGTAATTATAATGCCTTGATAATCAGGGTGTTAGAAAATGGGGTGCGTTTAACCTCTGGATTTACGGTCTCAGTCCGCTGCCTCCCTGGAGGGTGATCGTTTCGCCGGTGACGTATTCGGCGTCGGAGCTGGCGAGGAAGACGCAGACGCGGCCGATGTCGTTCTTCGGGTCGGCAAAGTGGCCGAGAGGGATGCCCTGGATAGTCTTTTCGTAGAGGTCAGGGTAGTGCTCCTTCCATTGCTGGAGGCTTTCTGTCATGGCCAGCGGGCAGATGACGTTGACCCTGACTCCGTCCGGGCCCCATTCTGCTGCGGCTACTCTGGACAGGCCTCTGATGCCTTCCTTCGCTGCGGCGTATGACGACTGTCCGAGTTTGCCGAAGAGGCCGGCACCCGATGCGAAGTTGATGACAGATCCTTTGCTTTCCTTGAGGTATGGGAAGCATTCGCGCATATAGAAGAATGCTGCGTAGAGGCCGGAGTAGATTGCCAGGTCAAAGTCTTCTTTGGTGTGCTCGACGAGCGGAAGACCGGATTTGGACACCTGGGCGTTGTTGACCAGTGTGTTGATCTTGCCGAATTTCTCGACTGTCTTTGCTACGACATTCTTTATGGCAGTCTCATCTGCTCCGTCAGCTACGATCGGCAGGACTTCGATGCCATATTCTTCTTCGAGCCGTTTCTTCGCATCCACCAGTCTGGACTCGGTCCTGCCGGTGATCACGAGGTTTGAGCCTTCCTGCGCGAAGGCCTGTGCAAGGCCAAAGCCTATTCCTTTGCCGCCACCTGTGATGATGGTGACGTTTCCTTCAAGTCGTTTCATGTCTTTATGATTTTAGATACTTATCTGCTAAAAATGTGCTAATGCATATTCCTGAACTGTTTCGGGGTCATCCCAGTTCTGTCCTTGAAGAACTTTCCGAAATGGGACGGGGTGGAGAAGTTGAGGTCGTAGCTTATGGCCTGGATGCTTTCGTATGAGTTTCTCAGAAGTTTCTTCGCTTCTAGGATGACATAGTCTTCCAGCCAGTCGGATGGGTGACGACCTGTCGTCTTCTTGAGTACCAGCGCAAGGTGTTTTGGGGTGATGCCTTGTTCGGTCGCGTAGAACTCAACCCTTCTGTGTGTCATGAAGTTCTTTTCGGCCGATCTGAAGAACTGATTGGTGATCTCGCGGTCTCTCTTTACCATTTTGGACGTCATGATCGCTTCTTCCATGATGTGGTAGTATTCCAGAAAGAATATCTTCACATACTCGAACATGATCATCTCCTTGTATTTGTTGTCATGCTCTTTGGACAAGGTCTTCATGTAGGAATGCATGATGTGGAGCATGAGGGTCTTTCTCTCCGAGAGGATGTTGAGAGGTCTGTCATAAATAAGTCTGTCAAGGTTGATCTTCAGGAAGTCCTCGGATGCCTTATCCAGAAGCTTGTTTCCTACACGAACTACGTCAATTCGGAAGTCTTTGGAGGAGTCAAGGATATAGAACGGAGCATCAGGTCCTATGATGAGACTGTTGCCTCGTTTAAGATTGAAGTCATGCAGTCTGACGCGGAATGTGGCCGTTCCTCTGAGACATACTATTGCAAGCAGGGAATCGGTTGTTTTATATTCTCCGTCGATGGGGAAGAAGTCGAAATCCCGTTCCGCTCCGCTATAGTTATCGTAGACAGAAATATTCATTTTGATATAAATTGCGCTGAAATCTGCCGCAATTTAGTAAAAATACGACAAATGTGATAGAAATGTCTGGGAAAATGTTAGTTTGGCCTGAGGATTGTGCATATCTTTGCATTGTTCCTGGGAAGGAACTTCTATTTACACACACAATTCTAAGTTCTATTTGCAGGGTCGAGTCTTCGGCCCTGTTTCTTTTTCCGGAATCTAGTCGAGATGTTTTGCAAGACCGCCTTCTGATGTTTCCTTGTAGACGGATGGCAGGTCCTTGCCGGTTTCCTTCATTACCTTTACGACCTGGTCGAAAGATACGCGGTGGCGGCCGTCGGTGTAGAGGGAGTAGATGCTGGCGTCCATGGCGCGGGCTGCGGCGTAGGCGTTGCGCTCGATGCATGGGATCTGAACCAGTCCGCATACCGGGTCACATGTGAGGCCGAGGTGGTGCTCCAGACCCATTTCGGCTGCATATTCAATCTGCGAAGGACTGCCTCCCATGAGTTGGGTGATGGCCGCTGCAGCCATTGCGCATGCAACTCCGACTTCGCCCTGACATCCGACTTCTGCGCCCGAGATAGATGCGTTGTATTTGACGATGTTGCCCACGATGCCGGCTGTGGCGAGGGCTCTGATGATTCTCTGATCACTGAATCCGTAGACTTTCTTGAGGTGGTAGAGTGCTCCCGGAAGGACTCCGCATGATCCGCAGGTAGGGGCTGTCACGATCACGCCGCCGCATGCATTCTCCTCGCTTACTGCAAGGGCATAGGCGAAGATCAGTCCACGTGTGCGGAGAACATCTCCGTAGCCGTCTGCCTTGATGTAGTAGCTGCCGGCCTTGCGTCTGATGTTGAGCGGGCCGGGGAGGGCGCCTTCCTCATCGATTCCGCGCTCCACAGCTTTCTGCATGGTCTTCCAGACCAGCTCAAGATGCTCCCAGAATCCGGGAGTCTTGCTCTCGTGCTCGTCGACTAACTCCCAGAAGGATCTTCCGTTGGCATTGCACCACTTGAGGATGTCAGCCATTGTTGTCATCTCATATACTTCATCGGTGTCCTCCTCTACTATAGGGTTCTCGATGCAGATGATGTCACCGCCGCCTACGCTGTAGTAAGTCCAGGGGTCGGTAACGGAACCATCAGGCTCCAACAAGCCTACAATAAGGCCGTTAGGATGCTCAGGAAGATTCTCCTTCGGCTCCCAGGCGATGTTAACAGGACGTCCTTCGCATGCATCGATGACTGCACGGTCTGTAAGGTGGCCTTTGCCTGTTGCGGCAAGCGAGCCGTAAAGAGTCACGTGGAGCTGTGCGGCTTCAGGATGGTTCTGAATATAGTTGCTCACACATTTGAACGGACCCATGGTATGGCTGCTCGAAGGGCCTTTACCTATCTTATATATGGATTTTACGGATTTCATGTCTTTTCGTTTTAAGGGTCGCAAAGTTAATAAACACTTTTCATTTAAAGGGCATGTAACTTGTCTTTTTCGCACCGAAAAATTGACTTTGCTTATGAGGTACATAATATTATCTGTAATATCAGTTTTTATTCCTGTCATGTTGTCTGCGCAGAACACGGAGCAGGTGATTTCGCAGTCAGAGGAGCTTCTGCATGAATTCGACCAGGACATCAAGCTGGACAGTGCAGTGGTCAGGATGAATTATCCAAATATGATTCCTCTCGTGCTGCCGGCAGAGTGGTTCATCCCGGACAGCCGTCTTGCCGGGATCACGCCGTGGGACGGTGCGCCCATAGTGCGCCCCGTCGCCCACGTGATCCCCACCACCGCCGTGTCCGGGATGATTGCGTTCGGAGAATTCTCGCAGGCCCATCCGGACAAGTTCTTCTCGACCTTGAACGGCAACAACGTCATCGACGTTCCGCAGCTCTATATCTCGGAACAGAAGTTCCTCGGAAATTCACTCCGGCTGGGAAAGAAAAGCCGTTTTTATTTCGTCAGCGGAATCATGTACGGCGCTCAGCTCGGAGTCCGGGGCAACAACTGGGGAATGGGTACCAAGGAAGGTATCCTGTGGCGTCCGACTGAAACCATTGCGATTGTCATATGGAACCAGTATTTCCAGTCGGTGAGTGTGTATACGCCCATTCTGTTTCATAAGGCAGACGGGGACACCGCAGCAGTACTGATGCCTGCAACTCCGGAGGTGTTTTCCTTTGGAGTGCAGGCATCGTTTGTTGCAGGGGAATTCATTATAGGGGTAGGATTTTCTGTAGCTCCTGAGCCGTTCCAGAAACGGCATCATTCAGAATTCCGTTACAAGTAGTCCTCGAAGTACATGGAGATCTTGTCGTGCAGGTGCACCCTGTCCTTGCCCATGACATTGTGCTCATGGCATGGATAAGGGAAGTAGTCTACCTGTACGTTGTTGACTACGCAGGCCCTTACGAAGCTGAGGCTGTGCTCCCAGACGACAACCGGGTCGATGGCTCCCTGGCAGATGAGCAGCTTGCCCTTCAGGTCGGCAGCCTTGTTGATGAGGCTGGTCTTTGCATATCCTTCAGGATTCTCGTCAGGATGGCCCATATAGCGTTCGCCGTACATGACCTCGTACCATTTCCAATCGATCACCGGACCTCCGGCAACTCCTACCTTGAAGACTTCAGGATAGTGGGTCATAAGCGATATGGTCATGAATCCGCCGTAGCTCCAGCCGTGCACGCCGATGCGGTCCTTATCCACATAAGGCAGTTCCATCAGCATCTTTATGCCCTCCATCTGGTCTGCCATTTCAGCCTGACCGCACTGTCCGTGGATCGCCTTCTCGAAATCTGCACCACGGTTCTGCGTACCGCGATTATCCTGAACATAAACAAGATATCCGCGCTGTGCCATATACATTTCCCATCTTCTGAGCTCTGCCATGAAGGTGTTGCGGACCATCTGTGAGTGAGGGCCTCCATAAACATAAAGGATGACAGGATATTTCTTCGACGGGTCGAAGTCTTTCGGCTTGATGAGCCTGTAATAGTTGTCGAAACGTCCGTCTGCGCTCTTGATCTTGCCGAGAGAGATCTCCGTGTAGGCATAGTCGAGGGTAGGGTCTTCTGCGTTGAGAAGGTTGCGTACCGCACTTCCGTCGTTCTTGCAGAGGTCGATCACGCGAGGGACTGTAAGGCTGCTCCAGCTGTCAACATAATGCCTGCAGTCCGGACTCATCGCTATGTCATGCCATCCCTCTGTCTGGGTCAGGCGCTCCGGCCTGCCGATCTTCACTGCCTGCACACCCTTCCAGATTGCGTTTGACGAAGGAGTCACCTTCACGCGGAAGAGGTGGTTCTCGACAGGGGATACCTCGGCAGAAGTATACCATACATACTGACCGTCATTTGCTACATAGGCCATGTCAGCATCAGTCTCGGTGAGTCGGCGTACATTGCCTTTGAGGTCACAGAGGTAGAGGTTCCTGTAACCGTCACGATTGTCTGTGCGGTAGATGAAGAGGTTCTCCGAACCTTTGAGGAATCTGACAGGATCGGTAGGCTCTACATACTTGTCGTTGTGTTCTGTGAAAAGTGTCTTTATGAAGACGCCGGTTGTGGCGTCATAAAGGTTCATGCACATATGTTTCTGACTGCGGTCAAGAACCTGGATGAGAATCTTTGATCCGTCCGGAGTCCAGCTTACATTTGTCAGATATCTGTCATATCCGAAATCTGTAGTCTTAAGGTATACCGCTTTGCAGGTGAGGAAGTTATATACTCCTACCTGAACGTTTTCCGAGTCCATTCCGGCCATCGGATACTTGATCTCCTTAAGGCTTCCTGTGCGGGATGTTATATCAAGCAGAGGGAATGAAGTGACCCTGCTCTCGTCCTTTCTGTAAAAGGCTACCTTGCTGCTGTCCGGTGCCCAGAAGATACCTTCCTCGATACCGAATTCGTTACGGCTTACAAACTGGCCGTAAGTGATATTCGGATCATGGCTCACGGCAACAGGGATGGTGTCGCCGGTATGGATGCGGTGGTAGATGCTCTGACCCTTAGTGAATATCTTCTGAGGAGCAGCCTTCGGTCTATACGGCTTTTTGGTGCGGGTCTCGATGTCGAAAGCATCCCATCCGCGACCGTTGTACATCAGTATCTCTTTGCTATTCAGCCAATTGCAGTAAAGGTTCTCAGGATGTAGCTCCCTTGACATGATGGTTTCTTCCATCGTCAGTATCTTTCCGCTCTGACGGTTTGCTTCTCTGGTTTCGATGATTCCTGTCTGAGCTGAAAGCGCTGTCGCTGCACATAAAGCCAGAATCCCTGCAAAAAGTCTCTTCATTGTCATATATTCTTAAATTTTATGCAAATATAACATGAAATTATCCTTATCTTAGCGAGACTTAAACATATTTTTATGAAACGGTTTCATATGGTGCTGGCGGTGCTGCTGACGGCTGTGGTTTATGCGGGAGCTCAGGCTCCTGAAACTGAGGCCTTCAGGCGTTGGCATGGCAACAAATATTCTATGTTCATCCATTTCGGCCTGTACTCCCATCTCGGCGGAGTCTGGGATGGCGAGCCGGTAAGGCAAGGCTACAGCGAGCAGATCCAGTCATTCGGAGGCATCTTCGGGGATTGGTATGCGGAGACCGCTTATGAGTTTGATCCTCAGGGGTTTGATGCAGGCGAAATCGTCTCTTTGGCTAAAAAGGCCGGCATGCGCTCGGTTATCTTCACCTCCAAGCATCACGACGGCTTCTGCATGTTCCGCACTGCGACGACAGATTATAACAGCGTCGATATGACTCCTTCCGGCCGCGACTATGTCCGGGAACTTTCAGATGCCTGCGCAGCTGAAGGTCTGAGGTTCGGCCTTTACTTTTCCCTTATTGACTGGCATTTCCCGCAGGCTTATCCTATCTCAAGTCATAATGCCGACTTCGTGACTCCTCAGCACCATGAATTCAACAAGGCTCAGGTTCGTGAGCTGTTGACTTCATATGGTCCGATAAGCGAACTTTGGTTCGATATGGGATCGTTGCAGCCGGAGCAGAGCCGGGAGCTCTATGCTCTCGTGAAGGAACTGCAGCCTGACTGCATGGTGAGCGGCAGGCTTGGAAATGATGTGTATGATTTTGCCGTCATGGCAGACAACAAGCTTCCCGAAGTGGCTCTGCATGCGCCTTGGCAGAGTGCTGCGTCGATGTTCCCTGAAACATGGAGTTACCGCAGCTGGCAGGAAAGGGGAGACGTTTCCGACAAGGTGGCTGAGAAGCTTCGCTCACTGATCGATGTGGTTTCGCGCGGAGGCAATTATCTGCTGAACATCGGTCCTGATCCACGCGGTGAGGTCGTGCCTTTTGAAAGGGAAGTGCTGCTGGCGACAGGAGCCTGGCTTGATGAAAATGGCGAGGCCATATATGAGACAGGATCATCTCCTTTCCGCGAAAATTTCGAGTGGGGCGCTGTGACCCGAAAAGGCCGCAAGCTCTATCTGATGCTGAGCGGCAGATGTCCCGAAGACGGCATTGTACGTTTGCCTATGCCGGATTTTCGTCTGAAGAAGGCTGAGGGTGCGAAGGCGCGGATGAAGGCGGGCGAATGCATGGTGGAGGTGACTGCGCAGATGTTTGCCGATCCGACGGATGTGCATGTGGTGACTTTGGAATTCAGCCGCGAGATTCCGGCGTCGATGTCGGTGCGGACGGTGCCTGCGGAAGAGACGTTGAGCTGGGCCAATGCAACTCCGGACTACAGCTATTCGTGCTTTGATTATTACAGCAATTACCGCAGTACTGTCGCATATGGCTGGAATGTGGATTTTGATGCTCCAGCGTCTTCTGTATATGTATATTACACGGATTCTGATCTTGGCCGGGAGGTATGTCTGACAATTGGTGACCTTCATGTTGATTTTACTCTTGATCAGGCGCAGCCGGTGACATCCTGTTCGGAGGCCGTCGCTCATGATTATAGCCTTGGACGCATGCGCGGAGGTACTTTTGACCGGGCTTATGACCGTGCTGCCGTCAAGATTCTCGAGGAGGACGGGGCGGGAGCGATATTCAAGGATCATGGCTTTTCCAATCATGTGCTTTCCTGTTCAGTTGAGAATCCATATCCGCAGCTGGTGCTATTTGAGGTGGTGGCGGGCAATGGAGCTGAACTCCTGGTGGACGGAAGGACCATGATGAAGCATCTGAACCCATATCGTAGCGCGAGCAATCTGGAGTATGTGCTGCTGTGGGTGCCCCAGGGGCAGACAGAGCTGGTCCTCAGGTCATACAACCGCTTTGAAAAGGAGGTTGAATGCAGTCTGAGACTGGCTCAGGGACAGCAGTTGTACAAAAAAAGGATAGATCTGCCGCAGGCAGTGACTCGCAATTCGAAGAATGTGCCTGTAAGGGTTGAGGCTTTGGATATGGATTCTCCTCATACCGATTGTCGACTTCATAATCTGATATTGGAATTCTGATTAAAATTCATTAAATTTACGGAGTTTTTGATAAACGATTTTTATGGAAAACGATGTTTTGAAGATAAATGTTCAGTCTGAGATAGGCAAGTTGGATGCAGTGCTTCTGCACCGTCCCGGAGCTGAGGTTGAAAACATGACCCCGAATAACGTTCAGAGGGCATTGTACAGTGATATTCTTAATCTTTCGATTGCTCAGAACGAGTATGAACAGCTGTCAGGAGTCCTTTCCAAGGTGGCTAAGGTCTATGAGGTGCGCAGCCTTCTTGCGAAGGTGCTCGATCAGCCGGGACCTCGTGTGAGCCTCGTGACAAGGATATGCGAATCCGAGGATGTGATGCCATATCTGGACGAGCTCATCGCCATGCCGTCAAAGGAGCTGGCGCGCGTTCTCATCGAGGGACTGCCGGCGCGTATAAACACATTGACTTCATATCTGCGCAACGAGTACTATGCGCTTTATCCTCTTTATAATTTCTACTTCACCAGAGATGCTGCGGTAACGATTGGCAATCAGGCCCTTGTGTGCCGTATGGCCAATAAGGTCAGGATGCGTGAGTCCTTCATAATGGATGCGATCTACCGTCACAGCGGTGCCTTCGAGTGCGGCGTGGTCGATGCAAACCTCCAGCCTTCGGAGAATTCTCCTGTCATCATGGAGGGAGGAGACATACTGGTTGCCCGCGAAGATATCCTCATCATCGGAAACGGTGTCAGGACTACTGCCCAGGGTATCGATTTCATGATCGAGCGTTTCCGCACCACTTGCCCTAGCGGACGATATAATGTGATAGTGCAGCAGCTTCCTTCCGAGCCTGAGTCGTTCATCCATCTTGATATGGTGTTTACCCTTCTGGATAATGATAAATGTATGGTCTTCAAGCCTTTGATAACTCAGGCCAATCAGTATCAGACAGTTCATATTACCATTGATGACGGAGTCGTTACCAGCATCCGTCCTGTTTCCGGCATCCTCAGTGCCTTGAAGAAACTGGGCATGGACCTCAAACCTGTCGTATGCGGAGGCTCCGATGAGTGGGACCAGGAGAGGGAACAGTGGCACAGCGGTGCCAACTTCTTCGCTTTCGCTCCAGGAAAGGTGATCTCATACGCCCGTAATGTTCATACGCTTGAGGAACTTTCTCGCAATGGGTTTGACATCGTGAAGGCATCTGATTTCATTGCTGGCGTCGGGGACGGACTCGTATATGGAAATAACCCGTGCGTGGTGACAATTGACGGTTCGGAACTCCCTCGCGGCGGTGGTGGAGCGCGTTGCATGACCATGCCTTTGTCGCGCCAGCCTGTTTCTTATTAAATTTTGACCGATTCGCGCGTACGTATGTAGTTATTCACGATAATAATATTATCTTTGCACGATTGTAAAACAGAAACCTATATTTGATTACATAACAGCTATGAGAAAAATTTTCGGAATTCTTGCCTTTGTGGCTGCTCTGATTTCATTCAATGCCTGTCAGGAGACAGATGAACCGGTAGAAAAGGCGCCGATTGTCATATATGACGGTCCCGTTGATCTGATTGACCAGGGATTCGGAATGTATTATGGTGACAGGGATTATAATTCTGTAGGTGTGTATAATATCGTTCTCAGTGACGCTGTCTGCTTCAGGGATGGATATGGCGAACCTTATCTTGATTCAGAGGGAGACATGCTTGTCCTGGAGTTCAATACCCGACTTCCTGAAGAGGGATCTTCAATCATGATTCCTGAGGGAGTGTATGAAGTTGCTGCCGTGAAGTCAGGCTCGACAGGTGTCAATCCAGTAAATTCATATGTGAAGAGGATGGTGGGAAATGTCCAGTACCACTATTCCATCGCTTCAGGAAAGATCAAGGTTTCAAGAACGGCAGAGGGCGGTTATGATATCCTTACAGAAGGTCTGAAGCTGCAGAAGGGTGAAGAGATGTTTGATGTCCAGTATGCTTATACCGGCTCCATCAAGCTTGATGAGTGGTCAAAGGTTGCCGCTGATATCCAGGGCATTACTTCTGATATCGTAAACATGCCTTTCACAGATGTCGATGCCGTTTATTATGGAAATCTCTTCGGTTATGGTACTGGAAACTATGTGATCAACTTCTCTACAGACGGATTCATGGCAGACGAGACCGGAACAGTTCCTGGTGTAGCGCTGATCATGAACATGTTTGCAGAACTTATTCCGAACGGCTCTGAAGTCGTTATTCTTCCGGAGGGAACATATACGGTGTATCCTTCATTCAATTCAAAGGAGTTCAGTATGCTCTACGGACTCAACATGGACGGCATGCCGTTCGGTACATATCTCGCGCAGGTCGACAATAAAGGCACTCAGGCTCTGGAATTCATTTCCAACGGAACTGTAGAAGTCGATTATGTTGAAGAGGCAGAAGGATATGATGACGTATATGTCTTCAAATATGAGCTCAAGACTCCTTCAAGGACAATAAAGGGAACATGGAGAGGTCCGCTGGAGTTCGTGAATGCTGCGGAAGATGACGGCAGGATCATCCTTTCTACTCTTGACCACGATGTAGAGTGTGATCTTTATAGAGTTGAAAGAGGTTATATGTCTCATGTCGAGACCCTTCACACTACATCATATGACAATCCTATAGACATTGCGGAGGCTTGGCAGCTCTGGCTTGAGCCTAGAATGTGGACTGAGGAGGAGAAGAAATTGCCATGGGACGAGAGACTCGAGGCATGGAATCCAAACGGTGACGTAATGATTCTTGAGTTCGTGGTTCCGCTTGGTTCGAAGGGTGACCTTGCTCCTGAACTGAACAAGGAATATGTATATACAATCCAGCCAAACCTCGCAATGGACGAAGTCCTTTATAATGTGAGTGTGAGCAAGATGGGCCGACCTTATGATGATATCTTCTATGAACCTAACTGGGGTGATTATACATACATGACCGGAACAGATGCACGTAGAGGATTCACATGGGATGGAGGATTTAGAGGAAACTGGTATCTCCACTATATTGAGGGTACATGGCAGAACATGGACGAGACAGCTCCGGCAGTGAAAGGTACAGTGAAAGTCAAGAGAACATCGGAATATTCGGTAGTTTCAGGAGGACGTGAGGCTCAGTTCGATCTGGTGTGGGATTTATACGATGATACTGAGAATTCATACAACATAACAGGTGAGTGGTCTGGTCCGATCACCCTACGCAACGGAATGTAATAATGGAAAGAACGCTAGTTATATTGAAGCCGGGATGTCTTCAGAGAGGATTGACCGGTGAGGTCATCTCAAGGTTTGAGAAGAGGGGATTGAAGCTTGTAGCCATGAAGATGGTGCAGCTTGACGAGGAAATCCTGAAAGTACATTATGCACATCTTCTCGACAGACCGTTCTTCCCTTGGCTGAGGGACGGAATGATGGCAGCTCCTGTAATCCTCTGCTGCTGGGAAGGTTTCAGCGCAGTCCAGGTAGTACGTGACATGGCCGGTGCTACAAAGGGCAGCAAGGCGGTTCCTGGAACTATCCGTGGCGACTATAGCCTCAGTGCACAGGAGAACATAGTCCACACATCGGACTCGCTTGAAAATGCCAAGATAGAGCTTGATCGCTTCTTTGTGGAGTCAGACTATTGCGACTACAAGTCTCCGCTTGATCCGTTCAAGTATGCTCCTGATGAATATTAATACTGGTGATTATAATATATAAGAATGACGACCCGTCGAGGTCGTCATTCGTTATTATAGAAGCGCTGTGAGCTCCTTCATTCGTTTGCGTGGGCTGACGCGGCGGTAGAGTACGTCGTAGACCATGTCGGCAATAGGCATTTCTATGTTGTGCTTTTCGTTGATCTTCTTGATGCAGGCCGCTGCGAAATAGCCTTCTGCAATCATGGTCATTTCGTTGAGGGCGCTCTTGACTGTACATCCGTGGCCGATTAGCTGGCCGAGGCGACGGTTGCGGCTGAATGATGAGTATGACGTTACAAGAAGGTCTCCGAGATATGCGGAGTTCATGGTGTCCCTTTCGAACGGGAAGCTTTCATTGATGAATCTGGTGAGCTCCTTGGCGCATGCGGCTGTAAGCACAGCTCTGAAGTTGTCGCCATATCCGAGACCTGCTGCGAGACCTGCTGCAAGTGCATATATGTTCTTCAGGATGGCAGCGTACTCGATGCCGTAGATGTCCTGTGAGTATGAGATCTTTACATACTGGCTGGCGAACATTCCTCCGATGATCCTTGCGTTTTCTTCGCTCTTGCATGCTACCGTAAGGTAGGAGAGCTTGTTGCGGGAAACCTCTTCAGCGTGCGATGGACCGGAAATCAGACCGAGGTTGCTGTAGTGGATATCGTATGACTTCTTGAAGAACTCGGTAATGGTGGTGCTGTCGTCCGCAATGATACCTTTGGTTGCGGAAAGTATGAACTTTCCGTCCAACTGTTCTGTGAGGTCAGCCAGAACATTCTTGAGGAATGCAGACGGGGTTGCGATAAGTATCACTTCGCTGTTTCTGACAACTTCGTTGATGTCGGCGGTTGCCGTGATGAGACTCGTGTCGAACTCGACATCATTCAGATACTTTGCGTTTCGGCCTTCTGTGGTAAGGCTCTCAAGTACCTCTTCGTTTCTCACGTGCCACCATACCTCTATCCTGTTCATCTCCAGCGTATGGACCAGAGCTGTAGCCCAGCTACCGTATCCTATCACGCCGCAACGCTTGTTATCTGATATTCTATATGACATAAATTCAGGTTTTAGTTCTGCAAAGATATCATAATTACCCAATAAAGCAAAACGGCAGGTCTCCGTATCCGGAGCCTGCCGTTTCATCTGTTCTATGACAGTTATCAGATCATGAGGGCTGCTACGAGACCGAGGATCGCGTAGAACTCAGGAAGAGCGGCGTAGATCATTGTGTTGGTCTGAACGTCGTGTCCCTGTGAGATACCTACGATACCGTTAGCACAAACCTGACCCTGACGGATTGCAGACATGAGACAAACGAGACCTACTGAGATACCGACTCCGAAGAGGAGCGGACCCTGAGCTGCGAAGTCTCTGCCGAGCCACATAAGGAAAGCTACGAAGCCGTAGAGACCCTGAGTCGCAGGAAGAGCTGCGAGGATCATGTAGCTTGAAGACTTCTCTGGATTTTTCTTGAGGGCGCCTTCTGCAGCATTACCTGCGATAGTTGTTCCGATTGATGAACCTACACCGGCGAGGCCAAGCATAAGGCCAAGACCGAGATAACCAAGAATTTCGTTCATAATTTTAAAGTTTTATTAGTTTATTGATTATTATTATTCTTCTGTTCTCTCTTTGGTGAGAGGATTGTATTTTTTGCCTTTACCTTCGTATCCTGCATTCTTGAAATACTCGACGAAGTTCAGACGGAGAGGATGCACGAATGCTCCGAGTGCTGACATCAGCAGGTTCAGGACGTGTCCGATCAGCAGGATCACCACGAAGAAGATCCATCCGCCGATGCCGCCGTCTCCGCGTACCATGAGTCCGAGGTCGTTGAATGCTGCTCCGAGCATACCGCCGGCAAGACCGAGGGCATAGAGACGGATGTAGCTGAGAACGTCACCCATAATACCTGTAGCCATGTTATATGTATCCCAAAGTCCGGCTCCGATGTTTATCAGCGGATTTCTTCCAGGAGTGTTGAAGATATATATAGCCAGGGCGGAAACAGCTCCGATTGCTATCACTGCCCATTTGATGGCCGCAGCAGAGAGCAACTGTCCGACTCCAAGAATAGCTACTATCAGGCCTCCAAGAATAAGGACGAGCCATCCCCATGTAGCGATGTTTTCCTTGAAACCGAACTGCTGTGTGTATCCTACAGCCTTTATCGTCATGGCCAGACATATGTGGAATATACCGATTCCCAGGGCCAGAAGCATCTGGAAAGGAAGGTCTCCCATAGGTGTTGCTATCGTACCTCCTACAAATGTGAAGTAGTCGCGGACACCTGTCCATGCCGCTGTCTCAGGAATCAGGTTAAGGATCGACATTCCGAAGAAAGTGCCGAGAGCTGTTCCCACTACTGCCGTAGCTGTACCGAGAGTGGCGATAAGTCCGCCAAGACCCTTGAACATGCCTATGCTGAGCCAGTTCTTCTTGATTGCAAGTCCCACGAGGATAAGTACAAGTCCATATCCGGCGTCACCCATACAGAGTGCGAAGAACAATAGGAAGAAGATCGAAACTACAGGAGTAGGGTCATATTCGCCGTAGTTAGGCATACCATACATACCTGTAAGGCTTTCAAACATCTTCACGAACTTGTTGTTCCTCAGCCTGATAGGCGGATTGTCCTCACCAGAAGCCTCTTCCTTTATATAGAAGACTCCGGCTGCGTCTGCCGCTTTGCTTACTTCGGCTTCATTCTCAACAGGTGCAAATCCTTCAACGATGTTGAGATAGTTTTCCACTGCTGATTCAGCCGATGCCTTTGCAAGGTACATGTCCAGATCGACGAGTTCCTGATTGTAGTTCTCGGTCATCTGAGCGATGTTCTCCTTGTATCTGAGAAGCTGTCCTTTGGTCTGTGCTATTTCAGCTGCGAGTGCGTCAGACTTGCTCTGCGCCTCCTGCCATGAACCTTCCGGAGCGGCAACCGGCTCTACAGGGAGTGAGTATTCCTCGCCCTTAGGGCTGACGGTGACGAACCAGACATTGGAGTTGTCCTCATTTATAACCTGAAGAGGGTAGAGCTCAGCCCATTCTGAGCTGAATTTCTTCTTGCTTACGATATAGTACCTCACGGCATAGCCGAGAGTTTCAAGCTGATCCAGACGGGACTTGTCAAATTCGCCCCATGGGCGTCTTGCCATGACCTCCTTGTCCGATGTTGCTTTTGATGCTTCGAGCTCCATGAGCTGGACGAATGCCTTCTGTGCACCAGCCACCATGTCCTTTTCGGTCACGGCCTTGGCGTAAGCCTGCTCGATGGCCTTCTTGTCCGTTTCCTTTGCGTAATAGATGCCTTCAAGCTTGGCTATGATGCGCTTTGCAGTCGCTACTGAGTCGAGCATTGCAGCAGAACTGTCGTCGATAGGTTTTGCAGAACGGGTCACATCAACGACTCCAAGTTCCTGGAGTTTCTCCAGGAATCCGTCAGTCTCCTCGCTGAGAAGAATGAAGGAGTATTTAATCATTTTATCAACCATTGTTCTGTTCCTCCTCTTCGATTTCGTGTCTGCTCTTGACGATCTTGGAAGCTGCCTTGGAGAGGTTCTCCTCGTCTTCCATATATCGTTTGATCTTTCTGATTGCCTCCTGATATCCAGGAATCTGCACCTTCTCGTAAAGGTTCACCTTCTGAGTGGTATTCTTTCTCTGGAAATCAAGGATACGTGCCTTTTCCTTGTAGACCTCAGACTCGATTCCAAGTCTGGAGAGTTCCTTCAGGATAGCGACTCCGTCTGCATACCATGCAGGCTTTGCAAATGCGTTGAAGTCGTTTATCTGATAGTGGATCTCCTTGAGGTCAGGAGTCTTCACACCTGCCACCTTCACTGTCACCAGATCAACATCCGTGATGGTGATGAGGCCTGCGTCGAATTCATTCCACAGGGCTGCAAGGTAGTCGTATCTTTTCAGGGCGGCATCAAGATCTTCAATAAGTTTCTCCGAATGCTCCTTGGCCTTGCGGACCTCAAGACGCAGCGCCGACTCCTTGTTCTTAAGGGTAGGGAGGGCATTCTTTCGCATCTTGAGCTGCTTGTTCAAGTTGTTCAGAGATGTCTTATTATATTGAAACTTAATTGCCATAATTTTTGCTTCTTTTTGCCGCTGACTGCGTCAGACTTCCTGTCGTCAGTCGGTCATTACCGACAGGTAACTCCCTCTTTCCTCAGTCGTCTTCCTTGTCATCGACAAAAATAATCTAAAAATTGTTAATTGTTTTTCCAGTACTGATCGATGAATTCCTGTTTGATACCGGTCTCGGCCTTGGTGAAGTATGTGCCGAAGAGCTCCCATGCCGTGTCGAGCATCTCATCGATCTTGATGTTTACGTCGATTGCAAGGATTCTTGTGGCATATGCCTTCGCATAGTCAAGACAGCGGAGGTCGTAGTCGCTCAGGTCGAAACCGTTCTCCAGTTTGGTCTTCGCGTTCTGTGCGTCAGCGTAGAGACGTACGGATGCGTTCATCACCTGGCTGTGGTCCT
Organism: Candidatus Cryptobacteroides sp.; assembly: GCA_045539015.1. Taxonomy (GTDB): domain Bacteria; phylum Bacteroidota; class Bacteroidia; order Bacteroidales; family UBA932; genus Cryptobacteroides. Next base: position 11,212 of record JAZQEN010000056.1, on the reverse strand, counting down.
TACGTGTCTGCTTGCCCTGAACGAGCTGTTTCAGACGTGAGAGTGAACGGAACGGGTCGATGATGACCTTTCCAGAGTCCGGATCCGCGCGGAGGAAGAGCTGTCCCTCAGTGATGTAACCGGTGTTGTCCGGAATGGCGTGGGTGATGTCACCGTCGTTGAGGGTGGTAACCGCGATGATGGTGATCGAACCACCGTCAGGAAGCTGCACGGCCTTCTCGTAGATCTTTGCGAGGTCTGAGTAGAGTGAACCTGGCATAGAGTCCTTTGAAGGGATCTGGTCCATACGGTTCGATACGATAGAAAGTGCATCGGCGTAGAGTGTCATGTCGGTAAGGAGCACGAGCACCTTCTCGTTCTTCTCCACTGCGAAGTACTCAGCTGCTGTGAGGGCCATGTCCGGAATAAGGAGACGCTCTACAGGAGGCTGCTCTGTTGTATTCACGAATGAGATGATCTTGTCCAGCGCACCTGCAGCCTCGAATTCGTGCTTGAAGTAAAGGTAGTCGTCGTTTGTAAGACCCATACCTCCGAGGATGATCTTGTCAACGTCCGCGCGGAGTGCCACCTGCGCCATTACATTATTATATGGCTGGTCAGGGTCTGGGAAGAACGGAATCTTCTGTCCTGACACGAGGGTGTTGTTGAGGTCGATGCCGGCGATACCGGTAGGGATGATCTGTGAAGGCTGACGTCTCTTGTAAGGGTTCACTGAAGGACCGCCGATCTGAACCTCGGTACCTTCTACCTCCGGACCGCCGTCAAGCGGCTTTCCGTATGCGTCGAAGAAACGTCCTGCGAGGTCGTCGCTTACCTTGAGAGTAGGAGGGGCGCCGAGGAAGGTTACCTCTGCATTGGTAGGGATGCCCTCAGTACCTGCGAACACCTGAAGCGTAACGAGGTCGCCTTTGGTCTTTACGACCTGAGCAAGTCTGCCGTCTACGACAGCAAGCTCATCGTTGGAAATTCCCTGAGCTTTCAGGGCTACAGTTGCCTTTGTGATGGCCTCCAACTGTGTGTATATTTTCTGAAATGCCTTAGTTGCCATTGCTCAGGAGATTTGTAAGTTGCTGTTTGTAGTTTTCGAATTTCTCGCTCTGGAATTCCGAGTAGTTCATCTGACGGAGAATGTTGATGACTTCCTTGAAGAAGTTGCGGCACTGCTCGTAGCCTTCGAATGTGAACTCCTGATCGCAGATTCCGAGAACGAGCTCGAGCATGTAGCTCTGGCGCTCGATAGGGCAGAGTGCGTCGATTGCGTCGAATGCGTCCTGCTGGAGGATGACGAAGTCGACGAGCTCGGACTTCCAGAACAGTTCGTGGTAGCTCATAGGCACACCGTCGTCCCCGAGGATGTTGATCTGGTCGTTTGCATCCTTACCCTTGCGGATGATGTTCTTTGTCTTTTCTACCATCTCCACCCAGCCTGGCTTCACCTTTTCAGAAAGGTGCTCGCGGATCTCAGGATACTCGAGATACTTTGAATATGAGTCGATAGGGTTCACTGCAGGGTAGCGCTTCTGGTCTGCACGGTTCTGCTCGAGAGCGTAGAAGCATCGTGCTGCCTTCTTTGTAGACTCGGTAACAGGCTCCTTGAGGTTACCGCCGGCTGGTGATACGGTACCGATGAATGTTACCGAACCTGTCTGACCGTTGTTGAGAACGACCATACCTGCGCGTGCATAGAATGCTGAGATGATGGCTGAAAGGTCCACAGGGAATGCGTCTGCTCCAGGGAGCTCCTCCATACGGTTTGACATCTCTCTCAGAGCCTGTGCCCAACGTGATGTCGAGTCGGCGAGGAGGAGGACCTTGAGGCCCATTGCACGGTAGTACTCGCAGATGGTCATCGCAGTGTAGACGGAAGCCTCGCGGGCTGCTACAGGCATGTTTGATGTGTTACAGATGATGGTTGTACGCTCCATGAGGTGGCGTCCTGTGTGCGGGTCGATGAGTTCAGGGAACTCTGTGAAGATCTCCACGACCTCGTTTGCACGCTCACCGCAGGCTGCCATCACGATGACCTCGGCGTCACCCTGCTTTGCAATCGCGTGCTGGAGCACAGTCTTGCCGCATCCGAAAGGACCAGGAATGAAACCTGTACCGCCTTCCGCTATAGGGTTGAGTGTGTCGATAACGCGCACACCTGTCTCCATGATGCGTGATGGTCTTGGCTTTTCCTTATATCCCTTGATCGCAACCTTTACAGGCCATTTCTGGTACATGTTGACCTCGATGTCTTCGCCTGCTGCATTTGTGATGACTGCGATTGTCTGGTCGATGTTGTACTGACCTGCCTCAGCTACAGATTTCACGGTGTATTCGCCTTCGAATGCGAAAGGAACCATGATCTTGTGAGGGAGCCATCCTTCCTTCACTTCTCCGAGCCAGTCTGCAGCGGCTACCTTGTCGCCAGGCTTTGCTATAGGAGTGAAGTCCCAGAGCTTCTCGTGGTTGAGCGGGTCTGTGTATTCTCCTCTTTTGAGGAATACGCCGGTCATTGTCGTCAGGTCGTTCTGCAGACCGTCGTAGCTGCTTGAAAGAAGACCTGGGCCGAGAGTGGCTTCGAGCATCTTGTCCTCGAACTCCACGTCATTGCCGTTCTTGAGTCCACGGGTACTTTCGAATACCTGTACAGCTGCGTTCCTGCCGTTGACCTTGATGACCTCGGCCATGAGCTTCGTGTCACCTACAGTGATGAAGCAGAGCTCATTCTGAGACACCGGGCCGTTGACCTCGACTGTCACAAGGTTGGAAACGATACCCGTAACCTTTCCTGTTGTTTTCATATTTTTTAATGTTGTTATTAGTCAATTTATAGTTTGTAGATTTCTCGTCTCCCTGCGGTCGCTCTAAATGACAGTGTGTTCGTTTTCGTCGCTTGATAGTGATTGGTTTCTATTGCCATTTCGACTGTCGGTTTTCTGTCATTTCGACCGCCGTCGGTTTTCTGTCATTTCGACCGAGCGAAGCGAGTGGAGAAATCTTTTATCCATTATATTCGACACCTTTGAATGTGCCGCGCACCTCGTCCACCAGTTTCTTGAACATCTCACGTCCGGTCTGCTCGTCGAGCCTGAACCAGCGTGCAACGATGTTCATCTTGGTGATGAAGCCGAGGATGGCGTCGATGTCGAAGTAGTTGAATGTGGTCAGATTGCTGATCTTCTCCCACATGAGATCGTCGATTCCTCTTTCCCTTACGAGGATGTCATTCTGGGCGAGAACTCCGTCAAGCATTCCTGCTTCCTCGAATTCTTCTGCCACAGCGTCCAGTACCTTCTGCTCTGCATCCTCTCCGAATGTGAGCACATCCTTTTCAGCAGGTCTTCCCAACGCCTTGTTCAGGAATCTGACCTTTGCGTTTCTGACGTTAAGGTCAAACAGGAAGTATTCCCTGATGAAACGGTCGCTGTGCTGAAGTGCGGTTGTGTAGAATTCAGCGCTGAGCTTCTCGTCCTGGTAGCCATCCATAAGGAAAGCGATCGTTTTCCTGTCCTTGTCGGAGCACAGGCTGACGATCTCCTCGATGTAGTCGTCCGGAGTCTTCTCGCCGAATTTCCATCCGGTGGTGATGTCCGGAAGACTTGCTACTATGTATTCGTAATTATTCATTATCCGAAAAGAATCTTCTTGGTCGCCGGTCTGAGGTATTCTGCAATGAGGGCATTGAATGTCTCCTCGGTGAAGCTGATGAAGTAGCCTCCGTCCTTAGGACCGATAGTGAATCCACCTGCAACCTTCTTTGAGAATGATGCCTCTACGCCACCCTTGAGGACCTTTGTCAATTCGCTTGTCACGAATGGCTCGAGTTCCTTCTTGAGAGTCTCAGGAAGAACGACTTCCAGATCTACAGGCTCCTCTGTGTTGAATCCCTTGGCAACAGCAAGGATGACTTCCTTTACGAACTCGGCTGATGTCAGGGCCTTCTTTACCTCTGCCTCGGTCATCTTGGCAACAACAAGTGTCTCGATGTCCTTCTTTGTGGCAGCTACGCTCTGGCTTGCAGCCATCTTGAGGTCACCCTGCACCTTGGTCTTGAGGTCTTCAGCCTCCTTGTTGGCAGCGGCTACGATCGCTGCAGCTTCGGCCTTGGCCTTGGCTACGATCTCCTCTGCCTGAACCTTTGCCTTGGCAAGGAACTCCTCACCTTCCTGTTTTCCTTTTGACAGACCCTCATTGTAGAGCTTGTCCGTCAGTTCTTGCAATTTGTTCTGCATGTCGGTTAATATTATGTGTATTAGTTATAACGATTCGTTAGTCTATCATGCAAATCTAATAATATTTGCTCGACAAAACAACCTTATTTTGCCTAAAATGAAATATTCTGCCGCCTTTTTTCGCAATTGAATAAAACTTCCGCATGGTTTTGTGAACGACCGTCATTTTCCTTTGCTGCCATGCACCAGAATGATGTTTCTATACATAATGTCAGCGTGCGCGGCAGACAAAATCGTTGACTGCCGTGCACGCTGATATCGCGTTCGCAAAGTCTTAGTCTTCTTCGATGATGTTCTCCGGTTCCCAGATGTCGTTCATGATGTCGCGGGCGATGAGGTTGCCGGATTCGGCTGCTGTAGCCAGGATATCGTAGAATTCCTCCACGTCATCCATGAAGAGGACCGGGTCATTATTGACGGCTGCTACTTCCAGCCATGCCCATGCAAGTTCATTCTGGGGTTCGAGACATCCTTTCCTGACGCCCTCATCAAGGATTTCCCTGAAGATGCTCTCGCGCACGAAATGGTATGTGTTCCAGTTGTTTGATGCAGCAAGCAGGGCCTTCAGCGGGTAAAGTTCTACTGCACCGTCATTGATCAGTGTGTTCACCATGTCCATTACTTCCTGCTCCTGATCCAGGGTCTCGGGATAGAGCGACTTTCCGCTCTGGCCGTGAATCTCGGCGATTGCTGCAAGCTTGTCGATGGTCTGTCTGTAAAAATCCATATCCATATCTCAGCCTCCTATCAGTCAAACATTACTCCCGGATTCATCATAGACGGTGATTTCCAACTGATTCCGTGTCTGCTCAGGACAGCTGCCTTTGTGCTCCAGTACCCGAAACACGAACCCATTCCTTTTGGCTCATTCTTCAGGATCTCTGCACATTCCGCTTCAACCTCATAAATTGATTCCTCCCATTTTTCTGTTCTCTCGACAGGATCGAACTTCAGGAATTTACGGTATCTGCTGCAATATTCCTCCATCGGCAGCGACAGATTGATATAGTCCTGGAGCATTTCAATCTCTCTGGAGTTCTCCTCGTCGGATGCCTCCAATCCCAGCATGTATCTCCTGACTTCAAGGCAGAAGCGCGGAGTCAGGGTCTCTTCCATCTGGTCCAGCATCTGGCTCAGCAGGCCGGCCTTGTCCTGTGGTGTGTCAAATTCGCCTTCGAGAGCGTCAGGCAGTGCCTGCATGATTGCAAAAGCCTCTTTTGCAAGGGGGATATTCTTCCATATGTCACCGAAAGAGTTGTAGTTTTCAACCATCTCCCGGAATATCTTTCCAAGTCTTTCAATGTTCTGTTCCATGGCCTGCTGTCTTTTAGAATGAATGAAAATAGAATCTGGCTTTCTCCCATTTGCCATATGCCATGTCTCTTGGGGATATCATGAAGCACATCATTCCGCAGTCATAAAGCGTGAGTCCGAACTCGTCGCTTTCGTCAATCTGCAGAAGGCATACCTCATCAGGAAGCTCCTGCTCGATTTCCTCGTAGTATGGCTTGCCGAGCAGTTTGTAACTGTCGTGCTTTACGTCTGCGAGTGAGAACTTTATCGCCTTTGCCGGGAGGTAGGCAGGGGAGTCGTCGTTGTAGACTCTTGGGCATGGCTTCAGATTGCTGCAGTCTTCTGCATATATGACCCTGAATTTGTCCTCAGGCCATTCGCCAAGGCCATTGTGGGCCCCTGTGAATTCTGCAAAAGCCGACATGTACTCGTCTATGTCTGCAAAGAAGTAAAGCATTCCTTTCCTTGGAAGCTTGAACTGCATGTCATATTCCGTCATCTCCTCACATCTTATCTGACATATGAACATGAGTGGATTTCCGTCCTCATCGAACGGATAGTCATGACCTTCAGGAAGATCTGCGCAGCCCCACCATTTACTCTTGCCTGTGAGATCTTCTTCGGTGGTCTCGAATTCGATTCTGATACTTCTGTCCGGTCTTTCTATCCCGACGATCGCTTCTGAATATGCGTAGCTCAGACCCTTTTTCGGCGAGAAGAAGTGCTGTCCGGGATATAACTCCTTTCGTGCTCCCATGCTGCCTACCACTATGTGGTCATCATGGATGGCCTGCACGGTTACTGCGGGGAGATATGAGTTGTAAGAACAAAGGTTCATTCCTATCTTGATCTCATCCCTGCGGTAAGACTTGGGAAAGTGTGTGGAGTGGTTGCATCCGGGGTCGCAGGCTGTAATAGTGCCGCTGACATAACATGTGTCCCAGTTTGGAACAGCCTGTTCGTTCTGTTTCATAGTTTTATTTTTCATCTCAGATTTGTTTAGAAGCATTCTTTAAGGATTTTGACGATGTTGTCAGATTTGCCCATGGTGTAGAAGTGGACGGCAGGGGCACCGTTCCTGATGAGGTCCCGGCACTGGTCGATGCACCACCGGGTTCCGATTTCATAGACCTTGGCTTTGTCTCCGGCAGCCTTTTCTATTTCAGATGTCAGTTCGAGCGGGATGTCAAGGGAGAATGATTCCGGCAGGACGCTGATCTGACGGGCGGTCGAGAGGGGTTTAAGGCCCGGGATGATCGGTACGGTGATACCGGCTGCACGGCATTTTTCGACAAAGTCATAGTAGACCTTGTTGTCGAAGAACATCTGTGTGATGATATAGTCTGCTCCGGCGTCAACCTTGCGTTTGAGGTTGGCGATGTCGGTCTCCATGTTCGGGGCTTCGAAATGCTTTTCAGGGTAGGCTCCCACGCCGATACAGAAGAACCGTTCGTCAGTTTCCAGACCGCGGCTTCGTCTGTATGAGCTGCTGCCCTGATAGCTCCTGATGCCTTCCACCAGTTCGCTGGCATAGCTGTATCCTCCCGGGGTAGGGGTGAAGCGTTTCTCGCTGCTCATGCTGTCTCCGCGAAGGGCGACGATGTTGTTGATGCCGAGGAAGGCCAGATTGTCCAGCTTGCTTTCGATTTCCTCCTTGGTGGTTCCGGCGCATATGATGTGCGGAATGGTCTCTATATCAAAGCGTTCCATGATGGCAGCGCACACGGTTGTTTCGCTGATGCGGTTGCGGACAAGGTGGCGGCTGAAGCTTCCGTCAGCCTCTTCGCGGTATTCGTACTCGTCCCTGTGGCTTGTCACATTGATGTACTTCGGGCTGAACTCCATGAACGGAGCTATGCTCTCAAGGAGTTCAGTCTTGGTCATGCCCCTCAGCGGCGGTACGATCTCCAGCGAAGGGTATGCCTTCGTGCTGCTGGCTAGTATTTCTGACACTTTCATATTTTGAATGTTGTTTTTTTTGTTGTCGGTTGGTAAGTTCTGTCTCTTCGGACAAAGGTAGTGCAGAAATATGAAAATATATCTACGTTACCTCTCCTCTAAATCTCCTCTCTCGGAGAGGAGACTTACCATCGCTCCGCTCAAATCTTGAATCTTGTTTTTTTGTTGTCGGTTGGTACTGTGTTGCTTTTCGGCTTTATTGTCATGTCGAGCGACTGAAGGACGTCGAGACATCTATGAGGCGGTATGTGTTGTAGATTTCTCCACTCGCTTCGCTCGGTCGAAATGACAGTTTCATTTCTTACAGCAGGTGGCCGAGGAAGCGGCGGCGACGTTCTTCGTCCATGCCTCTGCTTTCGGCGTACCGGTCACATTGCTCCTTACTTATGCGGCGTATTTCGTGGTACCTGGCCTGCGGATGCATGAATATGAATCCGCATATGCTGGCTTCCGGTATCATGGCGTAGCTTTCGGTCAGCTTTATCCCGAGGCTGAACCTTCCGGACAGCATCTGCAGGATATCTCCCTTCAGCGTGTGGTCAGGGCAGCTTGAATATCCTGCCGCCGGCTTGATGACTTTTATGCCACCGGCCTGCACCTTACTTCTGTCATCCTGAGCGCCTATGTCATCCTGAGCGAAGCGAAGGATCTGTTCATCCAGCCAGCATGACGCCGCCTCAGCCAGCGTCATCCTCACCGCCTTGGCCACCAGGTCTTCATATTTGTTGCTGCACGCCGGGCAGCAGCATCCTTCCTCATGGGCGGCATTCTTCGGCTTTACGCTGATGGTGAACACCCCGAAAGGAGAGCGTTTTCCCGATGACTGCGGCACGACGAAATCGCAAAGCGACATGCCGTCGGCGCCTTCCTGTCTCATGAAAGGGAGCACCCGGTCGCGTGTGATGATGTTCTTTCCGTCTGACTCTCCGAGTATGAATCGAGCAGAAATCATTATCCTGTAGTTGCCAAGAGCCAGCTCATCCTCCGCATCCTGTCTCAGCTGCATAAGCTCCATTGCTTCAGGCGTTACCGAGCCGTACTTGACTCCCCATATCGCGTAGAACATTCTCCAGTCGAAATATGGAAGTACCTCACCCGCAGGCAATTCGGTTGCCGGAATGTCACGCGGACATGCCTCCATGAAGCTTTCGATAGGGAAGCGGCCGTTGTAGCAGGACTGACTTCTGTCAGCAGCCGGTCGAGATGATTCTGACCTGTCTCCGTCAGATGTCTCTGCTATATCCTCTCCAGTTGCTGCTCCGCCATTCTCCGGTTGTGCGGAGCCCTTTGCATAGAGTTCCCTCAGCCGTTCCTGTGCCTGGTGCTGCTCGTTCTCAAATGATTCTGGATCAATGATATACTTCTTTGCCATAACAGCCGCTGCAGATGCATCGGCCCCATGGTAGACATGTCCATAAAGTGGCGCTAGCTTCACGGCTGTATGCAGGGCGGTGGTTGTAGCGCCGCCGATGAACAGCGGAATGTTCATGTTCCTGGCAGTCATTTCGCGGCAGATTTCTTCCATCTGGTAAAGCGATGGCGTGATTAGGCCGCTGACTGCGACGATGGATGCTCCTATCCTTTCCGCCTCGTCCAGGATGGTCTCCTTGTCAACCATGACTCCGAGATTGTGGATTTCGAAACCATTGCAGGACAATACGATAGCAGTGATATCCTTGCCTATGTCATGGACGTCTCCCTTGACAGTCGCTATGACCACCTTCGGCTTGCCTGTTCCTGCGGAATCGCCTTCGCCCATATACGGCTCAAGTATCTCGACGGCAGTCCTCATGACCTTGGCGGATTTCACCACCTGCGGCAGGAACATCTTGCCCTCGCCGAACATCTTTCCGACAGTTTCCATTCCCTCCATCAAAGGACCTTCGATTATCGCGACGGCGCTGCCATGTGTCTCCAGTGCTTCCTTCAGATCGGCCTCCAGCGAATCTGTACGGCCTTTTATGAGCGCGGCTTTCAGTCTGATGCCTGCATCTGTCTTTCCGTCAGATGCATTGTCCTGGGCTCCGACTGAGCCTTTCTGCCCGTCGCCAGCGGTGGCGCTATCTGCTGTGGATTTGCCGTCGGGTCCTGTAGCTGCATTCTTCGCCTCCATGATGCGTGATGCCTTGTCGATGAGCCTCTCTGTTGCCTGAGAGTCGCGATTGAATATGACGTCTTCCACACACTTCAGCAGCTCTGGCTCTATCTCGTCGTAAATCTGTAACATTGAAGGGTTTACGATGGCCATGTCAAGTCCTGCTTTGATTGCATGGAAGAGGAAGGCCGAGTGCATGGCTTCGCGGACCGGGTTGTTGCCGCGGAATGCAAACGAGAGGTTGGACACGCCGCCGGAAGTAAGCGCTCCCGGGAGGTTCTGCTTGATCCATCGCACAGCTTCGATGAAGTCGACTGCGTAAAGCGCATGCTCGTCGATGCCTGTGCCGATGGAAAGTATGTTCACATCAAATATTATGTCTCTTGGTTCAACTCCTGCCTTCCGGGTGAGGAGGTCGTATGCGCGCTTGCAGATGTCTATCTTTCTCTGGTATGTCGTGGCCTGGCCATCCTCATCGAATGCCATTATGACCATGGCTGCACCTAAGTTCTTGATGGCTATGGCTTTGCGGATGAATTCGTCTTCGCCTTCCTTCAGGCTTATAGAGTTTACGATGCATTTGCCTTGGGCATTCTGCAGGCCGGCCAGGATGGTCTCCCAATGCGATGAGTCGATCATGAGTGCGGCCTTGGATACGGCAGGATCATTGGAGATGTGCCTTACGAAACGTTCCATTTCCTTCGTGCTGTCCAGCATGGCGTCGTCCATGTTGATGTCGATGATGCTGGCTCCGTCTTCTATCTGCCTGGCTGCAATCTGAAGTGCTTCGTCGTATTTGCCCTCGGAAATCAGACGGGCGAATTTCCTGGATCCGGCTACGTTGGTCCTCTCGCCTACATTCGTGAAGTTGTTGTGTGCGACGTCAATTGTGACGGCCTCCAGTCCGCTGACTTTTAATGGGTCGGCCATAAAAACGGCCTTATTCGTGGCCGGGTCGGTGTTTTCTGGGGTGCTGGCCATAAAAACGGCCTTATTCGTGGCCGGGTCGGTGTTTTTTGGGGTGCTGGCCACAAAATGAGCCTTATTTGTGGCCGTGCTCTGCGGCTCCGGCAGAGGGCGGGGTGCGATTCCCCTTAGGGCAGCCGCAAGCGCCTTGATATGGTCCGGAGTCGTGCCGCAGCAGCCGCCGGCGATGTTTATAAGCTGACGCTCGGCCATGGCCTTGACCTCCTGGGCCATCTCCTCCGGAGTCTGGTCGTAGCCTCCCATCTCGTTCGGCAGACCGGCGTTCGGGTAGCAGCTCACGGCGCATCTGCACCATCTGTTGATCTCTTCGATCAGCGGCATCATTTCGGCGGCACCGAGCGAGCAGTTGAGACCGAATGCCGTGATAGGGTAGTGACTGACGGCAGTGTAGAATGCTTCCAGGGTCTGCCCTGTGAGTGTGCGGCCGCTTCTGTCACCGACTGATACTGAGACGATTACCGGGATGGTTTGGAAATGTTGGCCTACGGAACTGGCATCTGGCTGCACCTGATGATGAGGTGGGATCCAGCTTGGCTGGGAGGAAGCCTTTGGAGCCGCCAGCATCGCCTGGCTGCATTCCATGATACCGGCCAGTGCTGCCTTGATGTTGAGTGCGTCGAAACAGGTCTCTATAAGCAGCAGGTCTGCACCTCCACAC
>JAZQEN010000055.1:0-35035 GCA_045539015.1 Candidatus Cryptobacteroides sp. | reverse complement strand
ACAATGCCGACCAGATGCAGCTGCTGGATATCCATGTGGGCGACTACGTCTATGTGGAGAAAGGAGGAGAGATCATCCCGAAGATCACTGCGGTGGAGCTGAGCATGAGACCCTCGGACGCTGTTCTCCCCCACTTCCCGGAAACATGCCCGGACTGCGGCGCCCCTCTCATCAGAGACGAGGAAGAAGCCAAGGCATTCTGCCCTAACCAGAGCGGCTGCCCGACACAGATAAAGGGCAAGCTGGTGCATTTCCTCAGCCGCAAGGCGATGAATGTGATTGCCGGCGACGCGACAGTGGACCAGCTCTACAACAGAGGATATGTGTGGAGCGTTGCAGACTTCTATGACCTTGAGAAAGATCACCTCCTTACATTGGAAGGCTGGAAGGAACGCTCTGCGGAAAGGTTCCTCAAGAGTCTGAAGGATTCGCTTAAGACACCGTTCGAGAAAGTGCTTTATGCATTGGGAATCAGGCATGTAGGAGAGACTACAGCCAAGACTTTGGCCGCACATTTCAAGACGCTCGACGCGATCATGAAGGCCTCAAGGGAGGAGCTGTTACAGGCAGACGACATCGGTGAGGTCATTGCAGACAGCATAATCAGTTACTTCGCGGATGATGCAAACCGCGACACCATAGACAGACTCAAGGCTGCTGGACTGAAATTCGAGAGCGAATCTGCTGCAGAAAAGGAGTCAGAGATACTGAAAGGCATGACAATAGTGATATCCGGAAACTTCAGCATATCGCGTGACGAGATGAAGGCTCTGATAGCGGCCAACGGCGGAAAGAACAGCGGAAGCGTCAGCGGAAAGACTACCTATCTGCTGGCAGGAGAGAAGGCGGGGCCGGAGAAGCTGAAGAAGGCTGAAAGCCTGGGGGTGAAGGTCATTTCGGAGGAGGAGTTCATGGAGGAGGTCCTTCGCTACCACCGCGTAGAAAATCAGAATGACAACGTAGAAAACCAGAATAACAACGACCACCAGCAATTGCAAGAGACGGTGCAATCCGATGATTTTACAGGAACATTATTTTAGAATCCATTGAAACTGAACAATATGAAGGCAGGAGAAACATTTACATTGACCCACACGGTAACTGCAAAAGAGACGGCTGAAATGATCGGATCCGGCGGACTGCCGGTCTACTCTACCCCATCCATGATCGCTCATATGGAAATCTCTGCATATAAGCTTGCAGAGCAGTATGGCCATCAGACGGTAGGCACCAAGGTCAACATCAGCCATCTCAGAGCATGCAAGCCTGGTACTGAAATAAAAATCACTGCCCAGCTGACAGAAATTGACGGAAGAAGACTCGAATATAATGTAAAGGTAGAAGATGAACAGGGACTTCTTGGAGAAGGCACCCACCAGAGGTTCATCATTGACGCAGAACGTTTCATGGCGAAACTTGGATAGAGATTTCTCCATTCGCTTCGCTCAGTCGAAATGACAAGAAAATTGGAAGATATATAGGAATAGAACAGGAGATACTGTTATGGGAAAGATTTCACAATTCACTCAGAATGACTATGATGTCATTGCAAGGGATTATGCTGACCTGCACGAAGCAGCAAGGAAGAGATGTGCCGACCAGCATGAGCTGGACATGGTCAAGAAAGCATTTGATTTTGCAAATGAGGCACACAAGGGCGTCAGAAGGCGTTCAGGAGAGCCCTATATACTTCATCCGATAGCAGTAGCAAAGATCGTTGTAAGCAATATTGGTCTTGGATATAAGTCTATCATGGCTGCCCTTCTGCACGACGTTGTGGAGGACACTGACTATACGGTAGATGACTTGAGAAATCTTTTCGGCGACAAGGTTGCAACTCTTGTAGAAGGCTTGACCAAGATCAAGACCGTCCTTGACAACGAAGACAAGGCCGTGCAGAAAAGCATGCAGGCCGAGAACTTCAAGCGCATACTTCTGACGCTCAACGACGATGTGCGAGTGGTGCTGATCAAGCTTGCCGACCGCCTTCACAACTGCCGCACCATCGAGTTCATGCCTGAGCACAAGAGGGATAAGATACTTAGCGAAACCATGTTCGTTTTCATCCCTCTCGCCCACCGTCTGGGTCTTTACAGCGTGAAGTCTGAAATGGAGGATATCTGGCTCAGATACAAGGAGCCGGAAGCATTCAACCAGATTTCCGCCCTCATCAACAGAAATGTCATAGATAAAGACAAGGAAATCAATAAGTTCATCGAACCTATCGATGCTGCCCTGAAAGCTGCCGACTTCAAATATGAAATCAGAAAAAGGGTCAAGACTCCATATTCCATATGGAAGAAGATGAAGACCAAAGGGGTAAGCTTCGATCAGATATATGACCTTTATGCTGTCCGTATCATATTTGATGAGCAGACAGAAACAAAGGAAACAGAAAGAGATCAGTGCTATCACGTATTCTCCATCATCACCAGCATCTATAAATACAAACCGGACCGTATGAGAGACTGGGTGGATGCGCCGAAAAACAATGGTTATGAAGCGCTCCACTGTACCCTTATGAGCAATTCCGGATTCTGGGTTGAAGTACAGATCAGAACCCGCAGAATGAATGAGATCGCCGAAAAGGGTATCGCAGCGCATTGGGCGTACAAGAAAGACGGTTTTGCAAAGGAGAATGAAAATGAAATGGACAAATGGATCGTCAAGGTAAAGGACATTCTGGTCAATCCTGATGTCAATGCCCTCGAACTTCTCGATCTCATCCATAACGACCTTATCAAGAGCGAAATCCTTGTATTTACTCCTAAGGGCGAACAGAAAAGCATTGAAAAAGGCGCCACTGCATTGGATTTTGCCTATGCGATCCATTCTCACATTGGAAACAAGGCTATTGCAGCAAAGGTCAACCTCAGACTTGTTCCGCTCTCATATGTACTGAAGACAGGAGACCAGGTAGAGATAATCACAGCTGAAAATGAAAAGCCAAAGCAGGAGTGGCTGCACTTTGTAAAGACCTCACGTGCACATAAGGCCATTCTGGACCAGATCAAGAGCGAAAGGCAGACATATATCAAGGCCGGACGCCAGATGCTGGAGACCCAGCTCAAGGAAATAGGTAAATCACTGACAGACAAGACTATAAATCAGCTGATGGAGGAATTCGAGATCTTCGACAGCAAACCAGAAGACATGTACTTCAAGATCGGCTGCGGCATGATAAGTCTTGACGGACTTGGAGAGAAGCTGAAGAAATACCACGGCATCAACAGAGAGTCTTACTTCATCATCTCAAATTCCGATGAAAATCATAAGTACATTCTTGCTTCCTGCTGTACCCCTATCCTGGGAGAAAGCGTGGTCGGATTCAAGTCATCTGACGGAACAATCACAGTCCACACCCGCACATGTCCTAATGCAAACAATCTGGCTGCCAAATTCGGCGACAAGATCGTAACTGTAAAATGGGGAGTGGAGGCAAATTCAGGCAACAGCTACCTCGCACGACTCTCACTCAAAGGTACCGACAGAATCGGCATGATCAATGATATCACGAGACTGATGTCCAAGGACCTGAACGTCAATATCAGAAGATTCAATCTTGGAACAGAGGATGGTATCTTCGACGGGTTCATCGACCTCTATGTCCACGATATCGACGACCTCGAGAACCTTATCATGAAACTGAAGAACATCAAGGGCATCGAGAGTGTAGTGAGAACAGAACTATAATGCAAATGCAGATGAAGAAAATTTTCAGTAACATAGCGTCTGGAGCAACCGTGGTGTTGCTTTTGGGAAGTATCATCTTCTCACATTCATGTGCAAATACGACCACACCTCCTACAGGTGGTCCGAAGGATACCATACCTCCCGTCCTGGAGGAGATCTATCCTGTTCTGGGCCAGACGAATGTACCGACTCATAAAACACAGCTCAAGATCGAATTCAATGAGTATGTAAAGGTAAAGGATCCCAAGAGTCTCTTCCTATCCCCTCCTCTGGAAAAGGCTCCAAAGCATAAGATAAAGGGAAAGAGTGTGATCGTGTACTTTGAAAACGACCTGGATTCGAACAAGACATACACATTGGACCTCACTAATGCCATTGCCGATAATAATGAAGGCAATATGTTCCCTGGTTTTACCCTGGTCTTCTCGACAGGCGACGTGATCGACAGCATGATGGTCACAGGTATAGTGCAGGACTGCAATAATCTTAAGCCTATAAAGGGCGCTACAGTAATGCTTTATAAGGATCATGCGGACTCTGCATTGTTCCTGAAGAGACCGGATGCGGCTGTCAAGACAGACGAATGGGGATTCTTCAGCATGAGAAACATCCAGGATACAGTCTACAGGATGTATGCTATCATCGATGAGAACAATAACAACATCTATGAGCCTGAAAGCGAAAAGGTTGCATTCATCGATACGCTTGTACGGCCCGTCACTGTAGTCAATGACTCATTGCCTGAACTCCAGAAATACGACATGAAGGACACCCTGAATTGTCTGGCAAGAAAGACTGAGTATGAGCTTAATGTCTTCAGGGAAAAGCCCACCAAGCAGATGATAGTCAATAAGGAGCGTGTCGGAGACAGGACTGCATATATCACTTTCATGGCTCCATACGCACAGATCGACTCGATCTGGATACGTAATGTTCCGGCGGAAAATCTCATTACTCAGTTCAATATCGTACAGGATAGTCTTGAGATATGGGTAAACGATCCGAAGCCTCAGCCGGACACGCTTTTCCTCAATGTCAAGTACATGAAGACTGATACCTTGGGACTTCTCAATAGTTTTACAGAGGAAATCAAGCTGCTTAAACCTAAGAAGACTGCAGGAAAGAGTTCAAGCAGAGATATAAAGAAGGAAGACACTACTGCTGTATTTACAATGGATGCGAAACCTGAAAATATCGAGCAGTACGGCTTCGTAATGGAATTCAAATACCCGATAGTGGAAGAAGCGTTCGACTCTCTGATATTCAGATCTGTCAATCCGCGTCAGCAGGAATCCATCGGAAAATATACAGTGACCCAGGATTCGCTGAATCTCAGGAAATACACGATCAGACCGCAGGAAAAGCTGCAGGTCGGCTATGAATATTTCCTTAAGATCCCTCATCGCAAGTTCAAGGATATCAACGGATTCTATAATGACAGTTCTGAAGTGAAGGTCAGTCTGCCAAACGACGACAAACTCAGTACAATGTCACTGATTCTCAGCGGAGTGAACAATAAGTATATAGTAGACCTGCTCAATGAAAAGAGAGACAAGGTATTGAGAAGCTATATCATCGACAAGGATGAAACCCTTGTCTTCCCTTACCTGAAGGCCGGTAAATACTCTATAAGGATAACAGAGGATATGAACAGGAACGGAATAGTAGACACCGGTAATCTGCTGGAACACAGACAGCCAGAAAAAGTTCTGTTCTATAAGTTGGAAGACGGTACTTTCCTGATCGATATCCCGGAAATGATGGAAATCGAACAGAATGTCGATGTAGCGGAAATGTTCAAATAGAAGTATGAGAAAACTAATTATATCACTGTCGTTGATCGCTTTATGCATCTCAGCCTCTGCTCAGGCCCCTCAGAGGAAGCCTGTCGGCAGACTTGAGACCCAGCCGGTGCAACAGACCAGGCAGCAGCCTCAGGTATCAGATGAACTGCTTTTGATGGATGTAGATGCATTGACTGACGAGCAACTTGACACAATAAATGTCAAGAAGAAACTGTCCATCAATGACTATATGATGGTCGGAGTACAGTATGGCGCCGGACTAAGTCAGGTGATGTGGAATCCGTCCCAGAAGCAGGATATGGTATTTACGCCGCTGAATTTTGGTGTGACATTCACCAAATATCAGAAGATGTTCGGATACATGCCCTACTTCGGATTTCAGGCTGGACTCTTCTATGCAAGAGAAGGATATCAGTTCAAGCTCAATGAGGAAACAGGCTATATCTATAGAGTGGAAGGTGCTGAAAAAGCCCTGATAGACGTTGTCGAGGCTCCGGTGCTCTTCCAGTTCCATTATGACATGTGGAACTTCAAGATAATGGCCCAGCTCGGATGCTACGCCGGATATAGACTGGCCATCCAGAGATTTCCGGGAGAAACAGGTAATGTGTCGGCTGAAGTCGCAAATTCATTCGTCGAAACCGACCGCAGGTGGGATTATGGTATCAAAGGCGGAGTTGGTTTCGGACTGGTGTTCGATCCATTTGAGATCCACTTCCAGGCGATGTATAAGCACTCATTGTCATCTCTTTACACTCCCGACCATTATAGCAAGTACTATTACAGGTTTGCCTATCCGTCAAATATAGTCGTGTCGGTGGGACTTCATTTCCACCTGTCAAAACGCTCGGGAAAGACCAAGGCAGAGATCAGAAATCTCGCTAAAGACATGATTTACAATCCACAGAATTATGAACAGCAGAACACTCAAAATAGAAGTAGGTAACGTTACCATTGGCGCCGACTCCCCTATCGTTGTACAGACAATGTGCAATACACATACTTCAGATATAGAATCGTCTGTATCCCAGTGCATAAGACTGCACAATGCCGGTGCTCAGCTGATAAGGCTTACCGTACCTTCTCTTGCCCAGGTCGACTCACTCAGGGAAATCAGAAACCGTCTGAGAACTGAAGGCATATATACTCCGCTTGTTGCTGATGTTCATTTCTCATCGGAAATAGCCATAGCA
The DNA here is from genome assembly GCA_045539015.1 of Candidatus Cryptobacteroides sp. Taxonomy (GTDB): domain Bacteria; phylum Bacteroidota; class Bacteroidia; order Bacteroidales; family UBA932; genus Cryptobacteroides. The sequence continues at coordinate 28,344 of JAZQEN010000055.1, read as the reverse complement.
GCTGCTGAGGTGGTAGAAAAGGTAAGAATAAATCCTGGCAACTTCCACAAGGATCATGAAAAGGCTCGTGAACAGTTTGCCCGACTCGTTGATGTATGCAAGGCTCATGGCACGGCCATAAGAATCGGTCTGAACCATGGCTCGCTCGGAGAGAGAATAACAAATCTCTATGGAAACACCCCTCTTGCCATGAAGGAGGCAGTAATGGAATGGCTGAGGATGTGTGTCGAGAACGAATTCTATAATGTAGTTGTGTCTCTCAAAGCCAGCAACACATACGTAATGGTAGAGGCGTACAGGCTTCTGGCAAAAGAAATGGAAGAGACCGGAGTGGTCTTCCCTCTTCACCTTGGTGTTACTGAAGCCGGAAACGGAGACGGCGGACGTATCAAATCTGCTGTAGGTATATCCGCTCTGCTCTCAGAAGGCATAGGAGATACAATAAGGGTATCTTTGACAGAAGATCCCGAGAATGAACTACCTGTTGCTCAATATCTTTCAGACAGATATGGCCACCGTTTACATTCCAGCATGGTATCCCTGACCCTGGAAGGCAAGAAAGCTACAGCTGTGTATGATGCTCCATCCAAGGAAAGGCTCCTGCTGGACTATTCATGCGATTTTGGAAAGAGACTTCTCGACAAGGAACTTGACGAGGTCGAACTCAGAGGATATTACAAAGATGAAAACGGCGATCAGATATCACTTGACGGATCAGACTACGCAGAATATCTGACAGACGAGCTGATGCAGGCAGCACGCAGACGTTTCTACCGTCCTGAGTACATAGCATGTCCAGGCTGCGGCCGCACAATGTATAATCTTGAAGGCACATTCGAGGAAGTAAAACGTCGCACCAGACATCTCAAGGGAATGGTTATCGCCGTCATGGGCTGCATCGTAAACGGCCCTGGTGAAATGGCTGATGCCGATTGGGGATACGTAGGCGAAGGCAACAACAAGGTCTCTATATACAAAGGAAAAACCCCTGTCCTCAGGCATGTACCCGAAACAGAGGCTATAGATAAACTTCTGGAACTGATAGAGAATGACTAATCGTCAGCCTTAAGGATATCCTTCTGGGCTTTTTCCCATTGTTCTTTGGCGTATTCCTGCATATCGACAACCTCGTCCTTTTCATCGACGATCTCCTGACCGAGCATCGTTTCGATTACGTCTTCCATGGTCACGATACCGCGGAAGGTGCCATATTCGTCAATGATGACAGAAATATGTTCTTTCTTCTCGAGGAACTTTTCCCATATATTTCCGACTGACTCTTCCTCAGGGAAAGAAAGAATAGGACGACTGATGTCACGGATATTTGTCTTGAACTTATCTTCTGCCATTTTTTCCAGGACTGTCTGACGAAGCACATAGCCGATCACATAGTCGCTGTTGTCCTCATCATAAACGAGAATTCTGGAATGTGAGAGTTCAGAATCATAAAACTCCCTGACTGTCATGCCGCCTTCCGCCATTTCAACGACAGTACTTGGAGTCATGATTTCATGAGCAGTCATCTCATCCAGTTTGAGAAGGTTCTGAATCATCTTCTTTTCATCCTTCTCAATCACCTCTTCTTCAGTAGCGACGCTCACCATGGCAGATATATCCTCACGGCTAACGCTGACCTGAGTCGAATTTGATGAGATAAGTCTGGTGATGCGCTGAAGTACCCATACTAGCGGATAACTGATGAATATCATACCGCTGATGACTACAGATGCAGGCAAAGCAAGGCTTCTCCAATAGTTTGTTCCGATAGTTTTAGGGATTATCTCGGAGAAAATAAGAATAGCAAGGGTGAAGACTGTAGAAAGGATACCTACTGCAGTTGACTCATATACCTGTGCAGCCAATGAACCGACCAGGGATGCACCCACTGTATTAGCTATTGTATTGAGACAAAGGATTGCTGCTATCGGCTTGTCTGTATTCTGTTTAAGGTTCTTCAGCCTTTTAGCGCCTTTTACACCCTGATCTTCAAGTCCGGTTATAAAGGATAGAGGAGTAGAAAGCAAAGTGGCCTCCAGCATTGAGCATAGAGCTGATATCGCCAATGCCAGAAACATTATGATGTATATCCAGGCTTCCATAAGACTACTTCAATTCGGCAATTACAGTTTCTGCTCCCCTTACACACTGTCCTATCTCCACCTTGATATCGGCATCAAGCGGAAGGAACATATCGACCCTGGAACCGAATTTGATGATTCCGCATTCCTTGGATTTGACAACCTTTCTACCTGGCACAGCGTGGGACACAATTCTACGTGCAAATGTACCCGCGATCTGCTTGAAGAAGATGTCACCGTATCTGCTATGCATTCCAACGGAGGTATGCTCATTAAGTTCAGATGCCTTCGGAAGGTATGCGAACATGTATTTTCCAGGATGATATTTGTAATAGGCAACCTGTCCGTCAACAGGCCAATAATTCACATGGACATTGAAGAAGTCCATGTACACAGATACCTGAAGGCACTCCTTGTTAAGGAACTCAGACTCAAACACCTTTTCGATGACAACCACCTCACCATCAGCGACTGAGGTTATGCAATTGTCTTCCCCTGTGCGCATTCTCTTGGGAACTCGGAAAAAGAAGGTGACAAATCCCATGAAGAACATAGGAATGATTGCCAGAGTGTAGGACAGCCATGGCCACGGTATGAAATACAGAATAGCAGCAGCCAGCGGCAGACATATGGCCCATACGAAGAGCCAGGTTCCATAGGTATTTTTGTGTATGATCATAAATAAGTAATATCAAAAATGCAGCCCTATCGGCATAAGGCTGCAAATGTACTAATTATTTGTCAATAAGTCAAATATCTAGAGGTGTAGAACGTGAGCTACAACCAGGTAGATGATACCTATAGGAATTGCTATCAGAGCAGAATCAAATCTGTCAAGCAGACCGCCATGTCCCGGAATGATGCTGCCGGAATCCTTTACATCGTAATGGCGTTTCCACTGAGATTCAATCAGATCCCCATAGACCCCCGTAATATGGAGAAGGACTGCAATGGCTATGTAATTGCAGATGTTAGTGGCAGTACATGCACTGAAAGCAGGGAACCACCTGACATAGTAAAGCAGGACTGCAACTGCAACTGCCATGAACATTCCGCCCCAGAATCCGATCCATGACTTCTTTGGAGAGATTGACGGGAAAAGTTTCTTTCCGTATTTCTGGCCAAGAGTGATTCCAAACAGATAGGCTCCGACGTCAGATCCCCATATGATACAGAAGAAACACAGAAGCAGACGTCCTCCGAATTCTCCATCAGGAGCGAAAACGGCAAAGTTCATCAAAGACCATGGCACTGCAATGTAAAGTATCGCAGTATAAAGGTTTGCAAACTTATCGAAGCGCGATTTATCCTTAACATAGAGAGAGTTTATCATCAGCAGGAATACTGGCACGAATGACAGAATGATCAGTCTTCCCGGGACAAATCCGGCCTTGAAGCAGAATACGAGAGTAAAAAGCGTCGCTCCAGCTAATATCGACAGGAACTGTGAGTACTTATACTCCTTACCGCATGTCATATGCAGGAACTCCCACATCATCACAACCAGACAGAACAGCATCACTCCGCCAAACACAAATTTATTGGTAAGGAACGCTGCCAGCATAATGGCTGCAAACATGATTCCTGATATAGCTCTCTTTAAAAAATTAGTCATAGGTCAGAATTGTTCAGTTACTGCGCAGACTCTTCAGTCTTAACTTCAGCCTGCTCATCTGCAACCTCTTCAGGATCCTTCGGCATTTCTTCGCCTGGCTTGCTGCCAGCCTTCGGACCGAAGATCCTTTCGAGATCATCTGCAAATATAACTTCTTTATCCAATAAAAGCTCTGCCAACTCAGAAAAACCGGCATAATTATCTCTAAGTATGCCTTCAGTCTTTGCATGGATCGTATTTACCAGCTCCTTGACCTCACTGTCAATCAGCTCTGCAGTCTTCTCACTATATGGCTTATTCAGATCATATGCACGCGATCCGGTAGAATCGTAGAATGACAGGTTGCCGACCTTATCGCTCATGCCATAATAAGTGATCATTCCGTAAGCCATCTTTGTAAGACGCTCAAGATCATTGAGTGCTCCGGTTGATGGCTGTCCGTTAACAATCTCCTCTGCTACCCTACCGCCGATAAGCGAGCACATCTCATCCATCATCTGATCCTTAGTCACGAGCTGTCGCTCTTCAGGAAGATACCATGCTGCTCCAAGTGCATGTCCACGTGGTACGATCGTAACCTTGAACAGAGGATGAGCATTAGGAAGAAGCCAGCTTACAGTAGCATGGCCTGCCTCATGATATGCTATAGAACGTTTCTCTTCAGGAGTAATGAGCTTTGACTTCTTCTCAAGTCCGCCGACAATCCTGTCTACAGCATCAAGGAAATCCTGCTTGTCAATCTCTTTCTTGTCACGTCTGGCTGCCGTAAGAGCTGCCTCATTACAAACATTAGCAATATCGGCACCAGAGAATCCCGGAGTATGCTTTGCAAGGAACTCAACATCAAAATCAGCAGCTACCTTGAGATTGCGGATATGGACATTGATGATTTCCATCCTTTCCTTCAGATCCGGAAGTTCCACATGAATCTGACGGTCGAAACGACCTGCTCTCATAAGCGCCTTGTCAAGTATATCCGCACGGTTTGTTGCGGCAAGAATGATGATTCCGGAATCTGAACCGAATCCATCCATTTCAGTAAGGAGCTGATTCAGAGTATTTTCGCGTTCATCATTAGATGAGAATCCTCCATTTTTGCTACGTGCACGGCCTACTGCATCAATCTCGTCTATGAATACGATGCATGGTGCCTTTTCCTTTGCCTGACGGAACAGGTCACGTACACGTGAAGCACCTACTCCGACAAACATCTCGACAAAATCAGATCCTGAAATGGAGAAGAAAGGCACATTCGCCTCTCCGGCAACAGCCTTGGCAAGCAAGGTCTTACCGGTACCTGGAGGGCCCACAAGAAGGGCACCCTTAGGAATCTTTCCGCCAAGTGTAGTATATTTCTTAGGATTCTTAAGGAAATCTACAATTTCCATCACCTCTTCCTTAGCTCCGTACAAGCCGGCTACGTCCTTGAAAGTAACCTTTATGCTGTTCTTGTCAGCAAGTTTTCCATTTGCCTTGCCTACACTGAACACACCACCCGGACCACCACCGGCATTCCTGTTCATGCCCCTGAACATGAAGAACCAGAGAACAAGAAGAAGAAGCGGGAAAATCAGCCAGTCGATGGCACTCCACCAGCTCTCTCTGTTTTCAATGATCCATTTCACATTCGCCTCGGGACGGGCAACTGCGAGAGAGTCATTCAACTTGTCAAACTCCTCTTCAGGATTGAAACTATCTGACACCATGAAGGTGAAGTGAGGCGAAGATGCAGGAATTTCCCCCTTGTCAAAATAACTCTTGTATTCAGCTACCTTGTCAGGCTGGATAGTGATCTCACCCTCGTAATTGTTCCTTACATACACGACCTCCTTGATGTCTCCTTTCAGCCAGAAATCCTTGACATCGGTCCATTCGATCTTTGCAGGATCTGCACCGTTGCGTCCAAAGAACATCCATATCATCGCTCCCAAAAGGATGATATAGATCCAGGAAACCCTGAATCTGAACTTTTTACCCTGCGGAGGCGTATTTTGAGGATTATTGTTTACTGCCATATATGATCTTTGAAATTAGTCTTCATAAACTGTCTTATGCGCATCTGCCCAAAGGTCCTCCAGTCTGTAGAATGCCCTGTAAGGTGTCTGGAACACATGCACTACCACATCACCGAAATCGAGAATCACCCAGAAGGCATTCTCCTTTCCCTGTGTGCGGATTACCTTTCTGCCAAGTTTCTCGATAACCCTGTCTTCAATATTGTCTGCGATTGCTACAACTGCAGGAGTAGAGTCTGCATTACATACTATGAAATAATCTGAAATTGCGGTTCCGATAGGTCTGAGGTCAAGTGATACCACATCCTGTGCCTTCTTTTCAAGCATCGCATCAGCTATGACCTTGAGTATTTTATTGTCCATTTTAGAATAATTGTTAATTTTGTTAGAAAATCAGGCAAAGATAATCAAAATCTGCACCAATGAAAAGCAAGTATGACATAATATGGATGGAAAGCGTGGATTCCACCAATGACGAGGCTAAAAGACGACTTTCTGACATTGACAATTTGTCAGTCCTGTCAGCACAATGTCAGACTGCCGGACGTGGACAAAGAGGAAATTCATGGTCAAGCAGCTCAGGCGAAAACCTGCTTTTCAGCGTTGTGCTTAAATTTGATTCAGCCGACGCACTACCTCCTGTCCAGGCTCACGACCAGTTCATAATCAGCGAAGCTGCAGCGCTATCTGCAGTCGACCTCCTGGCATCGCATGGAATCGAGGCTAAGATCAAGTGGCCCAATGACATATATGTCGGCGACAGGAAGATATGCGGCATACTCATAGAAAACTCCCTCCAAGGTCAATGGCTATCACATAGTATCGTTGGTATCGGGCTGAATGTCAATCAAAGATACTTTGATGTTAACCTGCCGAATCCCACATCAATGGTCCTATGCAGAGACGACGTGGATTACAACACACATGAGTTGCTGGAAGAGTTCATGGAAATATTTGTCATGTATCTTGAAAGATACTGCCATATCAAGGGCGGATATGCAAAAATGCGGCGCATGTACCTGGCGCAACTATGGAGAACAGGTCAGGAATCAAGCTTTATAAAAACAAATGGCGCCAGAAAATTCACTGGCACCATTCAAGGACTCGATGATATAGGACAGCTGATCATACGTCTCCCCGACGGTTCATCTGAAGCATTCGGTTTCAAGGAGATTTCCTACATCATATAGATATCATCCACGCATTGCTGCAATCACGGCAGCCGGATCATCAGATTTGAATACCGCACTGCCGGCCACGAGTATGTCTGCTCCGACAGCGGTCAGTTTTGCTGAATTGGAAGCAGATACTCCCCCGTCAACCTGAATATGACATTTGAGCCCTCTACGGTCTATTTCTGCCTTCAGCGCCGCAACTCTTTGATATGTATCTTCTATGAATTTCTGACCGCCGAAACCAGCAAAGACAGACATGATCAGGATATAATCACATTTGTCCAGATATGGGAAAAGGTCTTCTACAGGAATATCCGGATTGATTGCAAGGCCTGCCATCATGCCGCACGAACGGATCTGGGAAAGTACATCCCCAGGGTTCTCAGCAGCATCAAGATGGAAGCTGAGCATCCTCACACCCGCAGCAGCAAATCTTTCGACATACTTTTCTGGATGAATTATCATCAGGTGCGCATCCATTGGCTTGCGTGCTGCTTTTGCAATTGCTTCTACTACAGGAAAACCATATGATATGTTAGGCACAAAAGTGCCGTCCATGATGTCAAGATGAAAGATATCCGCATAGGTGTTGACAACTTCCACATCCTTTCCGAGGTTAAGGAAGTCGGCCGCAAGCATGGAAGGAGCGATCTGTACCATTATCTATAATTTTGAATTACATCCACAAGGAGTGCTACAAATTTGTCAAGAGAAGCCAGGTCTAGTCTCTCACCTGGAGCATGCACGCCACGGAGAGTAGGACCGAAGGATACCATATCGAGACCCGGGAACTTCTCTGTGAAAAGTCCGCATTCCAGACCTGCATGGATAGCCTTCACCTTAGGCTCGACGCCAAAGAGTTTCTTATACGATGCCACGCACGCATCTCTTACAGGAGATTCTGCAGCTGGAGCCCATCCCGGATATTCTCCCTCATGCTTTACAATAGCACCTGCAAGCACGAAACATGCCTCCATCTTTGCAGCAGCGGCTCTTCTGGCTGCCGTAACGCAGCTTCGCTGACTGGAGCCGATGCGTATGACATCCGGTTCTGTCATCTTGACAGATGCCAGATTTGTCGAAGTCTCGACAAAATTCTCTATTTCCTGACTCATGGCAAGGACTCCATGAGGGGATGCGCAGAGCGCAGTGACAAGATTCCATGCTGTCATCTCATCAATTGCAGCAACGGCTTCAGGTGCCTCATCGTGTCCTACCTTGAGTTCTGTCTCTATATTTCCGTACTCCTCTGCAACATCTGCAGCAAATGCTTCCATTCGCTCGTTGATCACGTCGAGAGTTTCAGGCTCAGCGGCAATGACTGCCTTTGCTTCGCGTGCAATAGCATTCCTCTTGTTACCGCCATCTATGCTGACCATCTGCCAGTCCAGATCAAGACAGCTGTACAGGAATCTTCCGAGAAGCTGTACCGCATTGGCACGCCCCTTATTGATATCATCACCGCTATGTCCTCCCATAGCATCCTTCACAAATACTGTCTCGCACTCAAAGCCCTCACATACAGCATCTTCTGTATAATGGAATTCAGCCGTTGTATCCAGACCTCCGGCACATCCGACAAAGATTTCTCCTTCGTCCTCGGAGTCGAGATTAAGAAGTACCTTGCCGGTAAAGAATCCAGGTTCGAGAGCCATGGCACCGTCCAATCCGGTCTCTTCTGCCGTAGTAAACAGGCATTCGATCTTTCCACAAGGGATATCGCTTACCAGAATTGCCATCTGAGCTGCCACTCCGATACCGCAATCAGCTCCAAGAGTTGTATCAGGTGCAATCATCCAGCCGTCACGGATTTCATATCTGATAGGATCCTTTGCAAAATCATGCTCGACTCCCTCATTCTTTTCACACACCATATCGCTATGGCTCTGCAGGACAATAGTAGGAACGGTCTCATAACCCGGAGCTGCCTCCTTGGTTATCAAGACATTACCTGCCTTATCTGTCTTACACTCAAGATTGTTTTTTGCTGCGAAATCCTGCAGATATGCGATTATCTGCTCTTCATGGCCTGATTCACGAGGAATCCTGGTTATTTCCTTAAAGAAAGAAAGTACTGATTCTGAATTCATATAAATATATCGTTTATATCGCAAATATAAATAAAAAAAAGGATGGTCGAAACCATCCCTGGAAATTATCTGCGCACCGGTACGAGAAGTTTCTCGATATCAGATACATATTGCTTGAATGTCTTGTCTGTAGACATCAGATCAGTCACAGTCGTACATGCGTGAAGCACCGTCGCATGATCCTTTCCTCCGATCTCAGCACCGATTGTCGAAAGCGAACAGTTGCTTATGAGATTTCTCGACATATACATCGCTATCTGGCGTGCCTGTACGATCTGACGCTTACGTGTCTTGGAAAGAAGAGTATCACGAGTGATGTTGAAATACTCGCAGACCACTCTCTGCACTCTGTCTATAGTAACATCGTTCTGCTCCTCCCCCACAATCTTTTCTGTTATCTTCTCTGCAAGCTCCACTGTAATCTCCTTGTGAGCGAGAGTAGCATTTGCGATAAGTGATATCAATGCACCTTCAAGTTCGCGGAAGTTTGACTTGATCCTGTTGGCAAGGAACTCGAGAACATCATCATTCAGTCTCACTCCCTCGCGGAAAGCGCGGGCCTTCAGCATGTCAAGTCTTGTCGTATAATCAGGCTTCTGAAGTTCCACAGACAGTCCCCATTTCAACCTTGAAAGGAGTCTTGCCTCGAAGTTTTCAAGATCTGCCGGTGCACGGTCTGATGTAAATATCAGCTGCTTGCCGGACTGGTGGAGATGATTGAATATATTGAAGAATGCATTCTGAGTGCTTGGACCCATCAGATCCTGGATATCATCCATGATCAGGACATCCATCTTCTGGTAGAATGCAAGGAAGTCAGTCAGTTTGTTCTTGACATTGACTGCATCCATGAACTGTGTCTTGAACCTGTTGGCAGGAACATAGAGTACGACAAGTTCAGGATACTTCTTCTTGATGGCGATTCCTATTGCCTGTGCAAGATGGGTCTTGCCGAGACCTGGGCCACCAAAAAGGAAGAGAGGATTGAATGCTGTCTTGCCCGGAGCCATGGAAATGCTTTCTCCTGCTGTGAATCCCATCTTGTTGCACTCGCCCACTACAAGATTCTCAAAGCAGTAGACAGGATTCAGCTGAGGATTAACCTGCACTCTCTGTATTCCGGGGAAGACGAAAGGACCGGGATTTCCGGATCTGTTATAAGTCTCGACCGAGATAGTCTTGTTGACCGGAGTGTTTCCGTGAGCAGCCGGATATACCAGAGCTGGCTGCTTCTGAACCGGAGCCACAACATATACCAATTTTGCAGACACACCGAGTTCCTTCTTGAGCGAAGCCTTGAGAATATCAAGGAATGAATCCTCAAGATATTCACGGAAAAACTCTGACGGCACCTCAAGTGTCAGGGTGGACTCGACAAGTGACACAGGCTTGATAGGCCTGAACCACATTGCGAACTGTTTTGGATCTATATTGCTCTGAATAAAATTCAGACAATTATTCCAAACAGATATGTGTCTTTCCTGAGTCATTAAAATGGATTGTTGTTAAGTTTCAGCGGTCGTTTCCGAATTGTGACCACAAAGATGAGGAAAAAAAAGTAATAAAAAATAAAAAATTCTATTGTTTTTTAATTTTATTTTACAGGCCACATAAAAGGATCCGAGAATTTCATCAAACTCTAATTAGCTGAAATACAGGAACTTGCAAAGCGCAAATTCCTGTAAACAACACATATATGCGATAGTTAGAATTTTGAATTTTTCAAAATTAACAAAACCGCGATTTTTCTTTATCTGAGGTGTTTAAAACACCGATAATTTCATATATTTCTTTGGATTTTCTTCAATTTTCTTAACCAAAGAATCAACATCGGTCAAAAGTGCATCCAAAGAATCATAAACAGATCCGTCAACCAAAAGTTTACCAATGGTTCCATCCGGATCGTTGATATTCTCGAGAAGGACCTTGAAGGATTCGACTACTCCCTTGATGTCAGTTTCTTCAAGACCATCCACAACTACATTTACACCGTCAATCGTAGTATCAACCTTTTCCGCTATCACATTCAGCTTTGCAGAAAGACCGGCAAGATTATCGATAAATGCATTGAGTTCATCAGACTTTCCGTTAATACCGTCAGCTATCGATGATACGTCTGCCATTGTTCTTTCCAGATGAGCGAGAGTGCTGGAGATCTTCTCCTGATTCTGAGCCCCCAGCAGTTGGTTCACACCAGCTACAGTGACAGTAAGGCTGTCGAGAGTATTGTTCACCTTTGCCATCAGAGGGGTAATCTGCGATGCCAGCCCATCAAGAAGTCCGGCCTCAAAAGCAGGTGCAAGCTCAGCACCATCACCAGCCATGATTTCAGAAGAACCTGGATCGATCCTTATTCCCTTGCCGCCCATGATATCTACTGCAAAGATGGTCATTTTCGAATCTTCCGGTATAGCAAACTCCTTCATGATCGAACATGTAACCTTGAAATTCCCTTCTGCAGCGACATATTCCACTTCATTTACCTTTCCAGCCTTATAGCCTTTTATGAATACCGGAGCAGATTCTGTGAGTCCTTCCAGGTTTTCATAATATGCCACAAGTTCAATCTCTTTGTTGAAGATATCCTTGCCACGCAGGTAATTGATTACAAAAAACGATACAACCAGTACGATTACAACGAAACTACCGATTTTCCACTCTTTTGAAAACTTCATGATTTCAGATTTTAAGGACGGGATACAATATCACCATCCACTTTCACAACAAATGCATCCGGGAACAGCTTCCTGACTTCTGACAACTCATTACATGCTTCCTCTTTGGATGCGTACATACCTATAATATATTTATATATATTGCTGTCAGCTGATTTGACGCCGACTGCATCATACCCTTTGAATGCCGAATCAGACGAACTGAGCATACGTGAACCACTCATGATCTGTATTGCATAATATGGTTCATCATCATCAATTTCCACCTGCGCCTCCAGGTCGGATGAGAAAGAGATATTGAATGAAGCATCATACTTTGTCTTATATGACACGAAGGCCTTGAACAGACGCTCCGAGATCTCTTCCTGGCCTTCAGATGACCTCAGATACTCAAAATCCTTCTTGTTGGTCATGAATGCAAGTTCAAGGAGGACAGCTGGTCTTGTCGTATACGCAAGGACATCGTATACGCCTTGATGGATTATGTTTCCGTGCGGTAACAATGGATCCTTTATCAGATTATCGACTACATCCATGGCAAACATCAGGCTGCATTCATGTATTGCCTTCCACTGCAGCGCACTGGAGATATGGCCTGAAGGATCTGCCGAATCTGCCTTGCCGCTCGCCACGTTTCCGTCTTCCTCAAGTCGGGCAATCACGTTCTTGGACTTGGCCGCATCGCGGTTAGACTGGAAATAGTCCTTTTTGTTCTCCGGATTGGTTGACTTAGGACCAAGTACATAAACAGAAGCGCCTCTTGCAGTCAGGTCATCACTGCCATTGCAATGAACTGAAATGAAAAGGTCCGCATGAGCGTTGGCGATTCTTGCTCTCTCCCCTCTTTTCACAAACACGTCCTTGTCACGTGTATAGATAACCTTAACATCCGGATAGGCCGCCTTTATCTTTTCTCCCAGGAGCAGCGAGATATTCAGCACGACGGTCTTCTCATGATAATTTGTGCTGGACTTATGGAGTCCCAGTGCACCCGGATCATGACCTCCATGGCCTGGGTCAATCACAACGGTTCTCAGTCCTTTTCCAGACTGCGCCAGAAGGGCTGTCGTTGAAAAAAGGGCAAATAACGCTGTCAAAACTGTGATTAAACTGATTTTTCTCGCCATATGGAGTGTGCAATTTTGTATAAATTGAAATTAGTTTTAAATTTGCGGATTGCAAAAATACAAAAAACTTGGAGATTCCGGAAACGGATAAGGGGAATTATTGATGGCTTTTGGTCGTAAGGGTAAAATAAAGAGTCATTTTGACAAGGTAGGACTTATGATAGCAGTAATGCTGCTTCTCAGTACCTTCTCATTGTCTTCTCAGGATGACCGTCGCAGCAGGAGAGACCGTCGCAACAGAGCAAAGCTCGAGTCTGTTGCGGACTCTTCTTCCGTACCTGAACTATCTGACTCAGCCCGTTTTGTCAGAGACTCCATAGCTCATGCAGACTCCCTTCACTCCGCTGACTCTGTAAGGATGCTTCACAAGAGTTCCCTCGAAGCACCGGCATTCACAGCAGCTAAAGACTCGATCATCGAGGATTTCTCAGACGGACGTCAGATGATCTATTATTACGGCGACGTCAGCGTCGAATATGGCAACATGAAGTTGACTGCCGACTATATGGAATACGACCTGAAGACAGGTATTCTTTATGCCCGAGGCACAAAGGACTCAACAGGTGTGGCCAAGGGCAATCCTGTAATGGAGCAGGGCGGAAAGAGCTATACCATGGAAGAGGTGCGTTATAACTTCAACACTCAGAAGGCTCGCATCACCAACATGGTAACTCAGGAAGAAGACGGTATCCTGCATGGAAAGAACATCAAGATGATGCCTGACCGCTCGATAAATATCACTAAAGGAAAATACACGGTCTGCGACTGCGAGGAGCCGCATTACTACCTTCACCTTACTGCTGCAAAGGTGATGACCAGTCCTTCTCAGAAGACAGTTTTCGGTCCCGCATACCCTGTGATTGCAGATGTTCCTCTGCCTATAGGTCTTCCTTTCGGATTCATCCCTAAACGTCCGGACAGAGCTACGGGTATCCTCTTCCCTACTTTCGGAGAGGAGGTTTCCAGAGGTTTCTATATGAGGGATGCCGGTCTCTATTTCGTGATCGGAGACTACTTTGACATCGCATTGACCGGAGACATCTATACTCTTGGTTCATGGGCATTTGACCTTAACTCCAGATACAAGGTAAACTACAAATGCAACGGTAGCATATCCCTTACCTACTCAAATGACCAGGTGGGAGAGAAAGGTAGTTCGGACTTCCAGCAGATGAGGAACTTCGGCATCCGCTGGACCCACTCCCAGGATGCTAAAGCGCGTCCGGGAACCAGTTTCTCGGCCTCGGTGAATTTCTCCAGTCCTTCTAACAGCCGATACAATTCCACATCGCTGAATGAAGCCCTGCAGAATCAGATCTCATCATCCATCTCCTATTCCAAGAACTGGAACGGTAAGATCAACCTGTCGGTCAACGCCCTGCATAACCAGAACTCACGAGACAGCTCATACTCGTTTACCCTTCCGAACGTAACACTGTCCGTAAGCCGATTCTATCCGTTCAAGCAGAAAAACAGGGTCGGCAAGGAGAAGTTCTATGAAAAATTCTCCCTGGGATATAATACATCATTCCAGAACAAGATCAACTTCAAGGCTTCCGAGTTCAACAAGCCCGGATTCTGGGACAAGTTCCAGAACGGTATGACCCATAATTTCCAGATCGGTCTGCCGAACTTCACCCTTTTCAAATATATCAATATCACGCCTAGCATCAGCTATGGCATGAGCTGGTTCTTCAGAAAGACAGAAAAGGAATATAACCCTGACACAGGGAAGGTAGAGGATGTGAAAGGCAAGGCATTCAGTTCGTTCGGTGCCACGCATACTTATTCGGGAAGCATATCCATGTCCACTCGAATCTATGGTCTGTTCAACTTTGGAAAACATAGGAAGCTGCAGGCCATCAGACACGTTGTCTCCCCTTCTATCTCGGCTTCATTCAGTCCTGAGAAAGGCACATATTTCAACGGTTACAGGACGCTGACCTATACTGACAAGAACGGTAAGGTCCAGACTCAGGACTATAACATATGGGCAGGAAATATCGGCTCCATTCCAGGCAAGGGAAAGACTGCCAGTCTTAACTTCAGCCTCGGAAACAATTTCGAGGCAAAGGTGCGTGACCTCAAGGATACTACAGGTACTGGAACCAAGAAGATAAAGCTCATCGACAACCTGAATTTCACCACAGGATATAACTTCCTGGCCGAACAGTTCAAGATGAGCAATGTCGGAGTTACCATGAACACTTCCGTATTCGGCAAGATCGGTATCAGTGCAAATGCCAATTTCGACCCATATGCGATGGAGGTGGACAAGGAAAGAAAGACCGTGAGCAGAGTGAACAAGTTCGCCATCACCCAGGGTCAGGGACTTCTTAGAATGAACAGCGCCAGCGTATCCCTGTCCTACTCTATTTCCGGAGAGGGCAAGATCAACGGAAACGACGGAACGAAACAGGCTGGAGGCAATCCTGCAGATCATTATACCCGAATATATTACCATCCTATTACAGGGGAATATATTCCGGGAGGATACCTGTATTATATGAACCCTAATGTACCATGGTCAGTAAACTTCAATTATTCGTTCAGGTACTCGAGATCATATCAGTATGCCAACGAAGAGATGGCCAAGGTTCATAACTACACCCAGACTTTGGGTATAAGCGGAAACGTCAAGCTTACAAAGCGGCTTTCATTACAGATGAGCACAAACTTCGACCTTATGGCTCTGAAGATGAGTGCAACCCAGTTGAGTGCAACATATGACCTGCACTGCTTCAATATCAACTTCTCATGGGTTCCTAACGGAAAATGGGAGCAGTGGAACTTCAGAATTCAGGCAAATGCTGCTGCTTTGGCAGACCTTTTGCGATTCAAGAAGAGCAGCAGTTACTGGGATAATGCGTTCTAGGCTTGTTATTTGAAATTATTTTTATAACTTTGTGAATCCCCATGAAATTTTATGGGTATGCACATTCCTTAGACAAATGAATTTCCCTTAGGGAACTGTTCCATTTGATAAACAATCATTACAAATATTTTATGCACAAAATTTTCGATCTGAAAGAAATGGATTTGGAGCAACTCCGTTCACTAGGTGAGGAACTGGAAGTTAAAGGCTACAAGAAGATGCAGAAAGATGATCTTGTATATGCCATTCTGGACAAGGAGGCAGAAAGAAATGCAAGAACGGCTCCAGAGAGACCTGAAAGAAAGAAAAGAGGTCGTCCTAAAAAATCAGAAGTTGCCGTTAAACCTGTCGAGGAGACTGTTTCGGTGCCCGTAAAGGAGGAGAAAACCGATGAGGTTGTCAAACCGGAGACTGAAGTGACAGCAAATCCGGAAAAAGTAACGAAGAAGCGCGGACGCAAGCCTAAGGCAAAGACTGAAGCAAAGCCGGCAGCATCGGAACAGGCTGTTGAACCTGAACAGAAATCCGAACAGGCACCAGAGCAGAAACCGGAACCGGAACCTGTAATGAAACAGGAACCGTCACAGGAAACCCCAAGGCAGCCACGACAGAAAAGAGCAAGAATTCAGAAAGGCAGTCAGCAGCCGGTCCAGGTACCTGTTCAAGAGGTAGTTGAAACTCCAAATGACGTGACCGAATCAAAACCTGCTGAACCGACTCCTGAACCACAGCAGCCAAAGCCGCAGAACAGGAAAGAACATCAGCCGCAGCAGCCGAAACAGCCTGCAATAGAGTTTGAAGGTGTAGTTGAAGCTACAGGTGTACTCGAAATAATGCCTGACGGATATGGTTTCCTGCGCTCATCTGACTATAATTATCTCAACTCACCTGACGATATCTACGTTTCACAGTTCCAGATCAAGCAGCATGCCTTGAAGACAGGAGATACTGTTACAGGAGAGATCAAGCCTCCTAAAGCAGGTGACAAGTACTTCCCTCTCGTTCGAATAAAATATATAAACGGACGTACACCGGAGTATATCAGAGACCGTATCCCATTCGACTTCCTTACACCGCTCTTCCCGGAGGAGAAATTCAATCTTCTAGGAAACGGGCACAACGACATGTCATGCCGTATCGTAGATATGTTCACTCCTATAGGTAAGGGACAGCGTGGACTTATCGTGGCGCAGCCTAAGACAGGTAAGACAATGTTGCTCAAGTCAATAGCAAATGCAATTGCAGACAACCATCCGGAAGTATACATGATCGTGCTGCTGATCGACGAGCGTCCTGAGGAGGTTACCGACATGGCACGCAGCGTAAAGGCTGAAGTGGTTGCTTCAACATTTGACGAACCTGCTGAGCGTCATGTGAAGGTCGCAAATATGGTTCTTGAAAAGGCAAAGAGAATGGTTGAGTGCGGTCACGATGTCGTAATCCTTCTTGACTCCATCACACGTCTTGCACGTGCATACAATACTGTACAGCCAGCATCAGGAAAGGTACTCTCGGGAGGTGTCGATGCAAATGCACTCCACAAGCCTAAGAGATTCTTCGGAGCTGCCCGTAACATCGAGAACGGAGGTTCGCTCACAATTCTGGCTACAGCCTTGACCGAGACAGGATCAAAGATGGACGAAGTCATCTTCGAGGAGTTCAAGGGAACAGGTAACATGGAGCTTCAGCTTGACCGCCGCCTGAGCAACAAGCGTATATTCCCGGCTGTGGATGTAACGCTCTCAAGTACACGTCGAGATGACCTGCTCTACTCCCCTGCACTTGCAAACCGCATATGGATCATGCGCAAGTTCCTTGCTGACATGAACTGCATAGAAGCGATGGAGCTTCTGCAGAACCGCATGAACCGCTGGGGAACAAACGACGCCCTGCTACAGAATATGGACAAGGACGATATGTAATAAAAAACTGCTGTTGATGATGTTTCAACAGCAGTTTTTTAATTGAAGGCAAATACTATTTATGTCCCTTGTGGTGATGGCGGTGGTCCTTGACCTTCTCTTCGCAGCATTTTACATCCGCCTTTGCATCAGCAACCTGCTTGTCGAACTTAGCCTTAAGCTGCTCTTTGGTAAGGCCTTTGGTTTCGAGTTCGTGCTGTGCTGATTTAAGGTCATACTTCACCTCATTGTTGAACAGTTGGATATTGTCGTAAAGTTCTGCCTGCTCGACTGCCCTGCGATAATGTCTGAGAGCACTCCTCTGATCAGGGAAAGCGTATACACGTTCAGCCTCCACACATACATCTCCGTCATAGGTATAAGTCTTCACATCGATAATTCCATCGAATATATGTGTATAGACAACTGAGTTTCCTATAAGCTCAACCTGCTGAAAATCTGTGCTATGATCGCGCTCAGCCTCACGAACTGCATTCTTTTCAAACTTTGCCTGAGCATCAATATCTTTCTTTTCCTGTCTTAGAGGACTATTTGTACAACCTGTCATTGCTGCTGCAGCAACAAGTGTGATAATGAAAAAACTTCCTTTCATGGCGTTTAATTTTTAATTATTAAAATTTATAACGTCGAAAGGAAGTCAATTTCCATGCCTTATGGCAATTCAGGTCGGCTTATTCAATATATTTCACCTTTGATGGGTCGCGCGGTTTTGCATCAGGTGACTCATCAGCATATCCAAGGCCGATACAGATTACCGGGGTATAACCATCTGAGAATTCAAGAATCGCCTGAGCTTCTGGTGCATTGTTAAGAAATCTGATAGGACTGCCCAGACAAACGGAACCGACTCCCAATGACCAGGCTGACAACATTATATTTTCCGATAGAAGTCCGCAGTCTATCACTGAGAAATCATATGAAGGATCATTTGCTATGAATACCATGGTCGGAGCACCTCTGAAGCATCCTCTCACAGCGTCAGGGCTGATATCCGGATTTGCTTCAGCCATTGCCGCTATAATCCTGTCCATGACAGCTGGGCTGCTTACCACGCGTACTTCCCAAGACTGCTTGTTCATGCCGCTAGGAGCATTGATACCGCATTCCATGATCTTTGATAAGGTTTCCTGATTGACAGGTTCAGATTTGTACTTGCGGATGCTGCGGCGTGCCATGATGTTCTCGATTACCTGATTTTCACCGGATTCATTTTCATTCTGCTGCGGCTGAGCGCAAGATGCGACGGCCATGATTGCAAGACCAAGCGCAAAGGATTTGATTATTTTCATAGTTATTCTGTTAAAAAGTCAATTACTTTTGATGCCAACGCGTAACCCTCGTCATACAGATCCTGAAGTTTATCCGTATTCATCTTCCATTTTCTCTACCAGCTCCATCGTCCTGTTGTATTCTGCATTACGGCTCCTTAGGGCATTCTGAAGATGAGGATATTTGCGGTAAAACAGTCTGGCGGCCAATGATTTGCGAAGGCTCTTACGGTAGCCTCTGTTTCTTGTCAACACTACAACCAGACGTTCATACCCCTGGCTCATCGCAAACTCAACCGGTATGGAAAGCGTACCCCATTATCCATAAGCCAGTCCAGTACCCCGCAAGTGAACACTCCCCTCATTCCCCCGCCCTCGAGGACCAGACCAATCTTATTGTCAATCGTCATATACATTCGGTTTTAGCCGAACAAATTTACATTTTTTTGAATTACAGCAAAGAGGGCGGCAGCGGATGGCTACACGGAACGCGATGCAGGGTCTTCTGCATCGAGCGCCTCCACCAGAGACAATTCCAAGGCTTTGGCAACACCTTCTCCGTATGCAGGATAATTTTGTCCTCTCGTCAACGGATAAGCCTATTCATTGACGAGAGGACCAGATAACAGCACATTTTGCTGCAAAAATTCAACTGTCGTCAATAAACACTATGATTCATTGACGACAGTAAACATGTTAATAATTGTTGCATCATCTAGGAACTGGCAGTAGTTCTAATATGCATAAACAATCAACTTATCCAGACGAACCTGCCCGGCGAGATTTGAAATAAGGAATGAGTTCACCGGCTCAGTAAACCTAACTGTCACAACCATTGAGTTTACATCAATTGACTCAACATTACTTCCACTTATAGAATTCTGTAGGGTTGCCGGATAAGTATCCTTATAGTTATTGCAGTGGAACTCAATCCTGGTCATATTTGTTTTCTCAATCTCCAGAGATGATCCTTGGTAGAATCTCGCTGGATTGGCGTAGTCTGCCACATCGCTGAGAGAAGAAGCCTTGGCATTAGTAACTCTCACACCATTCATAATCCAAATCTGTTCATCTGTTGATAAAGATGTCCTATATGATTTATCAGCAAAAGACACAGTATATGACGATTCCTGCTGAAGGTCTGGCATATAACCTTGCTCCATGAAATATACGACGCTCAGATCGCTCAGCATGTAGATATCATAATATCCTTCCTGAGACACTGTAATATTACTCTTGCCTGTTCCATCTGCCAGATAATATCCATAGTTAAATTCCACGGGATAATCATAAAGGACACTCAGGTGTTCAGACCAATCATTATTTTTGCGGAACTTCAGTTCATCAGATGTAGTAAGATATACGTCATGAGCAAAATAGAAGTCATCATAAACATACAATGGTACATCCAACTCACCAGTTTCTCCCCAATTGTTTATGGTTCCTACAATTCCCCAACCGGACTTTTCAAATCCCGGCATCGGATCTGGCTCTGGCGTCGGATCCGGATCAGGGAAAGGATTGTCTGTTTCATCAAATTTATCTTCCGAGAAATTATCAATGAGAACTAGCATCGAACCATCATGAAGGTTCATACAGGACTCATAATATTTCCCTTCTAGCTCAAAAGTAGCTAAAGACTCATAAAGTTCTCCAAAGTACTCACCATTTCCATAGTAAACTGAGTTATTTGTAACTGAATACGGAGCATATTCCCAGCAGATAAAATCATGTATATTGCATTCCCAAATGGTATTGTTTGCAACTGCAAATGGATTATCATTTTTACTGCTGTAGTAGTATAACATACCATCCTTGAACTCATAAAGAGAGGAGGTTGTACCGTCACTATCAATTACAGCCCATATATTTTCCAGTTCATAATTCGGGAAATACGTTATTTTCTCATTACATGACACTACCAGAACCATAGCCAGCAGTGATCCCAATATTCTATAATATATATTTTTCATCATCAAGTATAAATTACTTAAAACATAAATCCAACCTTAAACGATGCTGCCACTGTCCCAAGAGGTCCATACCATCCTTCCATATAACTTTGCCCTGGGGCATCGGAAGGAAGGGGGGGGCATAGGTCTCAAAGTACGGCATCGGCATCATCTTAGCAGATAACAGGAAATACAAGTTACCACGATTTCCCGTTCTAACGTTGCATCCAACTCCCAATTCTGCGGATAATGTCCAATTTTCAAAATCAAGAAAGTCGACGACTGATGGAGATGTTCCTCCAACAGAAAGCGATGCCATCGGCTGAATCTTAGTATCAGTCATATAAGTCTTGACATTCAGGAACACAGGTATTCTCAATGTAGAATATGTAGGACCAGAATAATTGATACTGTTCATCGCGTAGTCCAAAGTCCTAAGATTGACCATATCACACACGATACCTGTACCAAAACTGAGAGACACCCAATTATTGAATCTATAACCGATCAGATAATTGAACTCTATAGGATGCACAGTCGAGTAGGGATAATGTCCAATAGTCTGAAGAGACACGTATCTATCTGATGCAAACTGAGCATTATATGACAGCTCAAATGAGTTAACAAGTCCTTTGGTACGAAAACCGTTATCTGCCACATTCTGTTTCTTCACCTTTGCTGGCTTAGGCTCCTTTGCAACCTTTGGCTCAGGTTCAACATTCTTAGCTTCAACTAAAGGTTTGTCTTCTGCTTTAGGTTTAACATCAGCTTCTTTCTTAGTTGTAGGTGCTGGCGCACTATGAGAAAAAGTGTTCATTGACAGAATCTGCTCGATATCTTTAATTTTTTGTTTTTTTACAGACTTGTCGATTTCGGCAATATTCTCCTGACTCATTAATGCCACACACCTTTCCTGTACTGAAATAAATGAATTGATATTTTCAAAATCTACATTAGGACTCCAAGCAATATCACAAGTAGAAGTATACGCTGTATATGCTTTAACAATATTAGGTGCTGAGGACTTCTTTGAGTTTATTTTAACATTATTATCATTTATGCGAGTTCGAAGATCACTAAACTCCAGACAGTTCTTCTGCACCAAAATATACCCGTTGAGTCTTTCCCGATCCCACTTTGGAGACCACGACAAGTCCCTTGTTTTTACATATGCCTGATATGCCTTAAGCATATCTTTTTTGTCAGATAACTTCGTATTTATATTAGCATCAGTCATTAGGATTTCGCCAAGCATTTCATTAAAATCCTTGATGCCCTCCTGAACTGCAATCATTTCTTCCCTCGCCTTGATTGAGGACTTCAAGTCATTATCATTGACCGATAAATTTTGTCCCTTTCTAAATGTTGTATATGCATTATAATTAGATTTGAATGATGATTTTGCGAGTTCCTTGATAAGTTTGTCATTTTCCTCAATCTTAACATCAAGATCATTAATCACATCATAGTCATTCCTGATTTTGACATAATTTTCATCCAAATAAGCATAGATGCGATCATCTTTGCTTGTTACCCTAACTACAACATCGTATGTAATATATGGACGTGATTTAGGTTGTTTAGAAGATGTGAAGATTTCCTTCAGCGTTAGTTCTTGTGCAACTGCAACGTTTGCACGAATCTTCACATAATATGACACATCCGGATTATCTGATTTTTCCATTCCTAAGATCGAATACGACAAAACAGGGAATATACTTGTATTCTTTATGGTAATACGGTTATAGCCATATCTTGCCTCATACTCTGCCAATGTTTTATTGAGAAGGTAGTTATCAAAAGTTTCTTTGACAAAGCTCAGACAATTTTCCTTCTCCTGTGCATCAAGAATTTCTTGACGGGCCACCAGTATTTCTTTGATAGCCTCTTCAAACTTCAATTTTGTTTCATCCGTGAAATAATAGAATTCTCGTTCTATTTCGATTTCATTCGTACCATAGTAATACCTGTACCACTTAGAACTATTTTCATACCATGTAATCTCATCTGTACCTTCACTTACTCTTTGGGAATTTTTAACGGTGTTTGCTATAGCAATCATCTCTTCAGCAGATTTGACGTTTACACGCTTCAAGGTCAAGGCTGGATTAAGGTCTCGATTATGTGCAGTATTGTGAATTGCCTCAGAATACGAAATATACTGCTCCTCATCCATAAAGTGAGATGCCATCAATTTTCCAATATAGTACCGTATGTTATCATAATCAAAGTCTTCCCATGGATGTCTTCTCTCAAAGCTAAAACCTTTTGCAATTAAATCTGATTCCGACATTGTTCCTGCAAGATAACCATTTATTAACTTAGCCGCATTCTGATCTGGTTTTGTTCTTTCTCCGGTCTTGCGAATGAATTCACTCGTATTGACACCGTTTTTATACACCTTACCTTTATGTGTTCCGGAGAATGTATTATTATTAATGGTAAAGCATTCTTCTCCATTATTGATATTACAACTTACAATCTTTTTATCCTCAATAACCATTACAAGTTTTGCAGACATGGTTTCACCTCCAGAAGTAGCAGATTCTGTAAATGTCCACGTTCCCTCGGGTTCTCCATTAACAAAGTTTAGAGTTCCTTTAACTTTAAGTACTCCAGCTGATACGGTTGCCGATTTTTCCAGAGTCAATGCTCCGTCTAATTTTCCGTTAACATAATTACCTGATACTTTGTATGCTATAATACATTTTTGTCGAACATGGGATGTCAGATCATTCTTATAATTAATTTTTATAGGACCGTGCTTTATTACGTTATCATCGTCGTCGTAATAGATTGGGACACTGTACGGCACTCTTTCCGCATATCCCGACATATCTTCCCACTCAACCCTGACCTCATACTCTCTTTGCTCAGTTGCTTTTTGAGCAAAAGCACATATTGGGAATAGAAATAATCCCAACATAAAAATTCTAGTAATTGTTTTCATTATCTAATAATTCAGTTGTAATTAAAATATAACAAGTTATTTTGTATCATATGATTTTTACTGGATTGGTGGCAATGGTGGAGGTTCTGGCATAAAAAGGCTTGCCAATTCTGAAACCTCACCTGCTGCTACCCATTGTGGCATACCGGGTGCCCATACAAGAGTGCTCCCATTAATCTGCCCGCTTTGAACCATCTGCTGCATCTGCTGGATATTATAAGGACCATACTGCTGGCCATTGATGCCGACGGTATATTGAACCGCTGTTGGCATTGGAGGAGGGACTGGTACTCCACCTATTGCTGGACCATGCTGCTGAGGTTGAGCAACCTGACTGAATCCATTCATCATTCCTGCCATCTGGCTACCCATGGCACCTCCCATTGCCATTCCCATCATCATCCCTGCCGGATTCATTCCACCAGCTCCTCCCAAATCCATTTCTCCCATTTGCCCCATGCTCTGAGCTGCTGTCTTGAGAACATCAGCCTGTTGGTTGATGGCATGAGCCTGAACGAACTGAGACTCTGTAGAAAGCTTCAACACGCGTTCGTACTGTTCTGTATCAATCTCAACACGACGCATCTGCTGCTCCTTTGTGAGACGAACAAACTCATAGTAGCTCTCGCTTTCTTTATCAATCTCGATAGCAGAGATGTCAATTCGTTTCAGATTTACACCAAAGTCTGTCTCAAACGCCGGAGCCAAACGAGCCTGAATCAAATCTGACACTTCCAAGACTTTGCGTTCAAGTTGCAATATAGGGATATTATTCTCTTGAGGACAATTTGTCACAAAGTCCTTAGTAAACTTTGCAACAGATGCCTTAATCTGGTAGCAAAACTGTTCCAAATTAAAATCAATCAGGCGATTCAGTTTTATAAACTGCTTATAATCAGAGAGATTGAATGTTATTGTTCCACGAACAGCTACAGGTACAGTGAAATCTGGATAACGTGGATCTGCTACATCAAAATACGGAACAGCAAAACGAATTTGATTATTACCTTGAAGGTTAATAAAGTAAATCTCTGCCTGGAATGGGGATTCTCCGCCCCATAGAGAACCAACAATACCAGTTAGAACCGGGAAGTTCGTACTTTTAATGGTATCATCATGGGGTCCGATAATATAGTCCATTAATGTTCCATCTTTCTGCTGATATACAAAGACAGCAACCTCCCCATCTTTCACACGTAACGAACTTCCATAACGGATTGAGTTCTCTTTCTTTGTGGAATCTGCTTCTCCAGAAGGACGCCACTTCCACACCAGGTATTCAGGTTCATCACAGCGAATGACATCCATCAATCCGCCTTCTTTTTTTCTGTCAAAAAGTCCCATAATTATTTAGGTAAGTTATATATATCTTCATTGTGAATGACTTCTAAAACGTATTATTTAGACTCTTTATTCTTCACATATATATGTTTAACCAATGCTCCTAGTCCAAAACCGACAGATTCACCAATAGCTAAAAAAAGAATCCAGCCAAAAGCCCAACCGGCCCAACCCCAATCATGCGAATCTGCCCACCAATAGTATACTCCTAGAGAGCCAAAACTCCCAATCATTAAAAAAGTCAGCATGATATTATCTCCGGAGTCATTCGCCTTTTTCATTTTCTTTGCTTTTGTGGCATCTGCAATTACTTTCGCAAATAACGGATCGGACGGAAACAAGTATCTCGCTCTATCCAAACACTCCTGGAGTTTTTGCTCATATACCTCATCTTCAATATGTTGTTTTAGAAATACGATAAGGTCAAACAGGTCGTGTTTTGCATTTGGAACAGGAAAATTCTTAATCAGTTCTTCTATCTCTTCATCCGCATCCAACCAATTGCTCGTTCTTTTTATCCTTGATATTTCCTTTGATAAAGTCTGAGTAGATGAACTGGCTTTTAGGCCTGAGAATTCAAATCCGCATTCTGTGCATGATACGGCCATAGCAGGAACAAGAGCCCCACACGCAGGGCATTTACGGATATCTCCAAATTTTTTTGACTTCGGTGCTGACCTTTTTGCTTTTTCCTGATCTGCCTTCTGCAACTCTACAAGTCGCGCATCAAGCACCATCTCGAATTCATCCAGATCAATTCCTTGTTCATGTGCTCTTCTGAAAAGAATCTGTTTTTCCTTTTCTGTCAGCACACCATCTGCAAGAGCAGCATTAATCAGCTGTTCAATCTTTTCACTATACATAACCAGCGATAGTATATTCTCTTAATATTCTACAAATCTTATAGTTGAGAGTATTGTATCTACATACCATTGGACTAACTCATCATATGACTTATTAATCGATGTGGATAGAGGCCATTCCCATTTTTTATCACTTTTAACGCCCGGAATTGCTTTTATTTCTTTTAATTCATTGTTTTCAGGTTTGGTACTTATTATACTTTCAATCTCCTCCTTCACGGCATTTCCTTTATCAGTTTCTACCGATACCGATGCCATACCTTTTCGTATGCTATATTTTATGGTATAGAAAAGTTTATCCTTGTATTTTGCTGAATTTATGAAAAAGTAAGGTCGTCCTTTCGGGATTGAAA
The DNA here is from genome assembly GCA_045539015.1 of Candidatus Cryptobacteroides sp. GTDB lineage: Bacteria > Bacteroidota > Bacteroidia > Bacteroidales > UBA932 > Cryptobacteroides. The sequence goes on along the minus strand of JAZQEN010000055.1, from coordinate 2,045 downwards.
TTTTACCAATTTGAGGGCTTGAAGAACAAATACGATTCTTAACATCCTCCCACAGCCCATCAGTCCACTGTGCAGTTTCATTATTTTCGGTACCGTTTCCTTCGGATTCCATATCATCTCGGGATAGATTTTTTGCATTATTCTTCACGCACTCCATCAATAAATCAAAGTCATCTTTTCCATAATGATGAAGTATGATATCGCGTTCAAATCTAGCAATAGCATTCAATACCTGCTTTCTGGTAACTCCATATACAAATTCCCGTCCTGCTTTAATCTCTGCATATTTCTCTTTATCTGAGTTTTGTTTCTTAGAGGAGTCCAATTTGTATACTTCATCTGTAAGAATATCTCTGACACGGTCATCTGTATTACCGGATATTTCAGGATATTCGAATATGTCAAACAACTGACATACCTCTGGAATTCCAGTCTTTGATTCTTGGCGAATCCGATTTAACGCACATGATCTCACATCTTGATTTGAATCTGATGTGGCTGTTTGTCCGATTTTCAGCCATCCGCCAAAATCCAAATTCATTGGTTTATTATCCGAGAAGTATATATCAGCGAGTCTCCTGGGGCCAAACACATAGATTATAGTCTTTTTCATAAAATTCGGTTCTGTTCACATCAAGCGATTCAACCTGGTTATAAATGCAGAAAGCGTGGGACGGATTGCTTATTTCGGCTGATAGGCCCTAGGAACTGCCTTGGAATCAAAATAAGCAACAGCCCACGCTGAACCTGGCCCGAAGGGCATAGATACAGGTGAGGTAGTCTGCTTATCCTCATTCCGAAATGAATTTCCTAGGTTCATCAGCGAGGGTAAAGCAAAACACTCTCTGTGTTTCAGTATTATTTTCTACAAAACTAAGAAAACAATCACTTAAAAACAAGCATTCAGACCTGATTATATGGGCTGTTGCAGTTTCATGGGACAAATATATTGAAAAAGACAACCCCGAGGGATTGTCTTTGCTTGTCTTTTATGGTTCGTATGGCCTGTATGCTTCGCCTTTAGCGAACAGACCATAATAGTAGTCGCGTTCTTCCTTTGAAAGTCCTGCGGTACTGATCTTGGGTTTGGCGTCAATAATGTCAAACAGCCTCTGATTGTGGTGATTCTGAAGAAGAGTATAATGGGACATGAATGAACTGATCAGTTCTTTATCGGTTGTTATCTCCTCATAAGACTGCCAAATTGCATTCAAGTCCATAATTGCAGCAGATAACTCGTAAGAGGCAAATTCCTGGAAAGGTATACCTTTCAGCCGCTCTTCCAGATCGCCATACAACCTCAGCATGCGCTCTTCCGTATCTCTATAGACCGAGTCACGGAACGCCTCCTTCTCTGACTGAATCTCTCTCGTATGAGCGATCTGTATATATGGAGCAATTATTGCCGTCAATATGAATATGGAAAGGATGACAAGAGCCGGCAGATGACGTCTGGAATACGCACGTATAAGCGCGTCGACACTGTCATATCTCCGGTCGGGAGACTGCCGCGAAGCCTTGGAGGATATGAACGAGTTTCTCTTGCCGAGTATATCCTTCATTATAAGACCAAGCGAATAGATGTCGCTGCGCACATCCAGGGTATCACGCCTGAGCAGTTCCGGTGATGCATATTTCGGCGTACAGCCGAGGGTCTTGAGGAGATAATGAGCGTCATCGTCTGACAGACCGAAGTCAATGATCTTCACATTGTTGTCCGAGCGGGTGACCATAATGTTTTCCGGCTTGAGATCATTGTGAATGATGCCTTTCCTATGAATATAGGCAACGGCCTCGAACAACTGCATCAGCACCCGCCTCCTGAGTCTTGAATCCGGGTCCTCTTTGAGAAAATCAGTCAATGAACGTCCATCTACATATTCCATAACAATCCCCTCTCCTAACTGGGGAATATTATCATATGTAAAGACATAAGCAATGTAAGGATGATTCAATGCCATGGACATTTCATACTCTCTTCTTATCATGGATGTCTGAATCTCAGAATTATCCTTGGCAGTCTTGAACATGAAATGCTTCCCTTC